>NZ_JACJOR010000457.1:0-26217 GCF_014695615.1 Leptolyngbya sp. FACHB-711 | reverse complement strand
AGAAACTGTTTGTAAAAGAGTATGAAGGAGGTGATTCAAAGTTGAAGGTATGAGTCATAGGTAGAAGTAGTGCATTGTGAAGCGTGAGAATCATGAGCCGCCCTGGGTATGACAGTGACCTTACCAATGCTGAATGGCAGCAGATTGAACCGTTGTTGCCTGCTCGCAAGCCCGTCGGCAAACCGCGAGAAGTGGATTTGCGCGAGGTGGTCAATGCCATTTTCTACCGTGCTGACAATGGGATCAAATGGCGAGCTTTGCCGTGTCATTTTCCGGCTTGGGAAACCGTGTATGGCTATTTTCGGCTGTGGGTAAAGTTGGGCGTGTGGGAGCAAGTCAATGCCGTTCTAGTGCGGCAAGTACGGCAAAGGGAAGGCAGGCAAGCAGAACCGAGTCTGGTCATCATCGACAGCCAGTCGGTCAAACTCGGACAAAAAGGGGGGAAGAACAAGGCTTTGACGGTGGCAAACAGGTAAAGGGACGTAAGCGGCACATTGTCGTTGACATTCTAGGACTGGTCTTGGGCTGTTATGTCACAGCGGCGAATGTAGCTGATGTCAAGGCAGCACCGGGGGTCTTAGTATGGGTCATCGAGATGTATGGGCGGATTGTGAAAGTGCTCGCAGACAAAGGGTATCAGGGCAACTTCAACGCACTGCTATGTAATTTTTTTGCACAAGCAGACCGCAAAGTAGAGGTCGAAATTAGCCAACGGGCTGACGGAACAAAGGGCTTTCAAGTGGAACCGAAGCGATGGATCGTGGAGCGAACTTGGACCTGGCTAGAGAACGCGCGGATTCTCAACCGAGATTATGAGCGACTACCAGAGAATCATGAGGGCATGATTTATGTGGTGATGATTCGTCTAATGCTGCGGAGACTGACTAAGAATCAACGAACTTGGACAACTGTAGCTACTTAACCGACTTTTACAAACAGTTTCTAAGGTGTTTCTGTCTGAAAATTAAAATGAGTTTCATCCCTTAAGCAACCCTAAACCTCTCAGCGCATACATGACTGCGGCAGTACGAGTATGCACATTAAATTTCTGGTAAATGTGCTCCAAATGCTTCCTCACCGTTCCCGTACTAAGATTTAGGGTTACTGCAATTTCTGCATCACTTTTGTCTTGAGTTACCCAGAAGAGAACTTCGGCTTCTCGTTTCGTCAGACCGATTAACTCTAATGCTCCTGCTGATAATGGAGCCATCTGTTCCTCTTCTAGCAGGAGTAGGTACCACTCACCAGGTCGATCAACAATCAGTCGAACAATCAACTGTCGTTCTTCTTGCTGCATCACCAGAGGGCGACAAGGAATCTCTAGATTCTTCCCTCGAGAAAGGATTGCAATCTGATGATTGAGCCAGCGCTGCAAATTGTCTGGTAGGTGCTGGCTTTGCAGGGATGCAGGTTGAAAGTACTGCACCAACAGTTCCCAAGCCCGTTTGCTCATGTGGCGAACCTGACCATTTGTAGCGATAGCGATCGCCCCTAGTTGCTCGATTGTGTGATTTAACTCTGCCAACGCTTGCTGAGTTTGGGTAAGGGCTTGAGCGTTTTGAAAGGCTTGAGCCAAGTGAGGACGCAGTAGGTTAATGATGAGGCGATCGCGTTCAGAAAAATCTCGTTGAGGTCGGTGGAGCGCAAGCACAACAGCGTCTCCCTGGTTCTGAGCCATCGTATTGGTAGAAGTAGAAGCAGTTGGCAGGATTGTCACCATCTGGTCTTCCATGTCAAGGAGTTTTAAGTATCTGTGATACAAACCTTCCAGGCTATGCAGTTGATTTTTGCTAATAAAGTTTGAGATGCAATGCGCCTTACCATCCCTAGTTTGAAAATAATGTTGAGCAAAAGGGTGTTCAACGAAATGCTGATTTGCGACTGGCAGATACTCAGTATCAGCAGCATTTGAAGTCCAGCCTCTAACCAAGCGATGGGACTGAAAGTTGGTTAAAGTCAAGCTGATTATTTCAGCCGGGACAGCTTTGGGTAATGCAGAAAAAATTTGCTCAGGTAAGGTTTCAACGGTGCAAGGTGTTAAAAGCTCCTGAAGAAATTTAAGGATGCCTTTTACATCTTGGTTGGTTAAAGGTGCCATCGTAATTGATTGTGTTGGGGCTAACCCTAATCTACAAACTTCATCCTCTCAAATCTGATTTCTGTTGCAATCTCTTAATACAGGCATCCGGCAAATTACGTATTGAAAGCAAGAGTTAAATTTGGCATTAAAGAGACAACGGCGCGTTAGCTGGTTCTTCCTCAAAAGCCAGGATGAAGCACTATAGGTGCAAGCAAAAGCTGATTACAGAAGTTAGATTTCAATAGAGAAAATAGACATGGTTTATATCCTTGGCGATCGCCCCTTTGGTCCAAATCCTCAAATCGGTCTATCCAGCGGTCTTACGGTGGATAATGGTGGCTGGAGCAGCCAGAATAGGTATCCGCGCCAACTTGCCGATGTCAACGGGGACAATCGAGCCGATATTGTTGGCTTTGGTTTGAATGATGTGTATGTCTCTTTGGCTAACGCAGACGGAACCTTTGCATCCGCTCAAGTGGGTTTCTCGGATGGCTTCACAGTCAACGATGGGGGGTGGAATAGCCAAGATAGATATCCCCGGCAGCTCGCCGATGTCAACGGAGATGGATTAGCGGATATTGTCGGCTTTGGTTTTGATAATGTTTTTGTTTCTTTGGCAAAGGGAGATGGTACGTTTGAGCAAGCTCAGATCGGCTTGTTAGATGGCTTTACCGTCAATGATGGAGGGTGGAGCAGCGACATTTATCTCCAGCTTAAATACCCGCGAGAGCTTGCCGATGTCAATGGAGACGGTCGAGCCGATATTGTCGGTTTTGGTTTGAATGATGTGTATGTTTCCCTGGTAAAGGAAGATGGTACATTTCGATCGGCTCAAGTGGGTTTAGCGGATGGCTTTACGGTCAACGATGGCTGGACAAGCCAAGATCAATATCCGCGACAGCTTGCAGATGTGAATGAAGACGGCAGAATTGATATTGTTGGCTTTGGTCAAGATCGAATTTACGTCTCTCTAGGAAATGGAGATGGTACTTTTTTCCCTGCTAACGTATGATTATTCAATAAGTTCACTGTTGAAGACGGGTGGGCAACCCAAAGTAAATATCCGCGCCAAGTTGTCGATATAAATGGTGATGGGTTTGCTGATATTGTCGGCTTCGCTCGCGACCATGTTTACGTTTCCCTGGGAACGAGCAATAAAGATAATTTTCTGCTGGGTCGAAATAGCGACGACACCATTGACGGACTGACCGGTAATGATGAGACCTGGAGGCTAGGTGGCAATGATTCTCTGATTGGCGGAAGTGGCGACGATACATTGACCGAGGGCAACGGCACCAACACGATGACCGGAGGCGCAGGCAGTGATCGGTTTAGATTTTATACTGGCACTGCGTTCAATCGCGAGAGCAATGGGATCGATCGCATTACTGATTTCATCCCATCCGTGGACAAGATCGTTTTAGACAAAAACACATTCAGATCGCTGTCTAGCTCGCTTGGAAATGGATTTAGTGTACCAAGTGAATTTGCGATCGTTAATAACTCTGCATCAGCAGCAACCCAGAGTGCCAAAATCGTCTACGTCAACACGGCAGGTGTTCTTATTTTTAACCGCAACGGCAGCGCTCCAGGCTTTGGCTCGGGTGGATGGTTTGCTGTCCTCAATGGTAATCCTGCCTTAACAGCAAATGACTTTCAGATTACTCCCTTTTCAAGCGTCATTTTTGGCTAATTGAGCATTGTTTTTCGAGCACTGCAAATTTTCGAGATGCAAACAATTTAATAAATTGTGATTAATTCTACAGGAGATAGTCATGACATTCTTTGATGGTCGGTTCGACAGCGATAACATTGTTTTGGGCGGGGTCGGAGACGATCTGCTTGATGCGAGTGGCACTGGCAACCGCTTCATTAATGCTGGGAGCGGTAACGACAGCATTTTGTTAGGAGCCGGGAATACTCTCATTCTTCCAGGGGCAGGCGATGATGTAATTTTATCTGATGTCAGCAGCCTCTCTAGCTATTTCAATGCTCAGGGACAGCCCTTCCAACTGGCGATCGGTCCCGGCGGTGGGTGCATTATGGCAGGCATTATTTCATTTGGAAATGCAGTCATTACAGGCGGTGTGGGACCTAATTTTATTGCCGTTTCGTCTTTACGAGCCACCCTTGGAGGAACCATTGGGGCAGATACTGCTACGATTCTCACCGGGGTTGAAAGCGATACCATCATTACCCTGGGCACCAACAGCGTGATTACGAGCGGCGCAGGCGATGATCTGCTGTTTTCGGGCTTAGGGGGCGATGTAATCCATGCAGGCAATGGCAATGATGTGGTGAATCTTCGGGGTGGAACAGTGACTCCTCCTGATATTCTGTTGAACTCTCGTTTTCTGGAGTCGAGTTTTTTAGGTGCAGAAGTTGAGATTCAGGCAGGCAGCAGTGACACGGTTTATCTAGGACGAGGCAGCGATACGGTCATCCTCGGCAGCAGTGGTTTCGCCAGCATTTATGAATTTGGCTTCGATGATCAGCTTGATTTAGGGAGATTAGCCGCAAGCTTTAGTCGTGCCGGGCGTGACACGATCGTGAATGCGGCAAATCAAACGATCGCCGTTCTGAAAGGATATACGGGTCAAGTTGGACTGGCGTAGCATTCCTAAAATTTAATTTCACCAGGCTTATCAGCTTAAGCTTTCATCTTCTTCTCAAAATCACCCTCGTGTGTACCTCTGCATCTACCAAACTTTCACATAATTTAGATCACCAGGCTTATCAAAAACATCCCTTCTCTTTTTAAGGGTTATATCATGCTAGGCAACGCTGACAGAAGCAGTGAACAATCTGCGGAGCCGAACAAAAGCTATTTTTCTCCTCCTTCGACAGTTTCGTTGCCAAAGGCAGGTGGTGCGATAAAGGGAATAGGCGAGAAATTTGCTGCCAACCCGGTGACAGGAACAGGTTCACTGTCAATTCCGATCGCTAGCAGTGTGGGGCGTTCTGAGTTCAATCCTCAACTTTCGCTTTCCTATGACTCCGGATCTGGGAATGGTGCATTTGGTTTTGGCTGGAGCCTGTCACTGCCGTCAATCACCCGAAAAACCGATCAGGGCTTGCCGCGCTATGAAGATGCGATCGAGTCTGATGTTTTTATCCTGTCAGGTGCAGAAGATTTAGTGCCTGTTTATCAGCGGGATGATCAGGGAAACTGGGTACGCGACCCACAGGGCAAACTTATTATTGAGCAGGATGACATCGACGGTTATCAGGTTCGACGCTATCGTCCTCGCACTGAGGGACTTTTTGCCCGCATTGAGCAATGGAGCAAGATCGATCGTCCTGAGGATGTCCACTGGCGATCGATTTCCAAAGACAATATCCTCACCCTTTATGGCAAAGACACAAACTCGCGTATCGCTGATCCTGAAGTAACTGGGCGCATTTTTAGCTGGTTGATCTGTGAAACTCGTGATGATAAAGGCAATGCCATTCTCTACGAATACAAGCCAGAGGATGGGGCGGGGGCTGATCTTCACGCGACCCATGAACGCAATCGGGGCGATCGAGACGATCAAAGACGAACCGCGAACCGTTATCTGAAGCGCATTTACTATGGCAACCGGGTGCCGCTCCTGGACAGCACCGGATATCGCCCTCGCTTCTTGAGCGACTTACCCGCAGATCAAACCAACAATCCATACTGGATGTTCGAGCTTGTGTTTGACTACGGTGAACACGATACCCAGATGCCAACACCGGGAGACGCAGGGGAATGGCATTACCGCAATGATCCGTTCTCAAACTACCGGGCTGGCTTCGAGGTGCGGACGGCTCGGCTCTGCCAGCGGGTGCTGATGTTCCATCATTTTGAAGGCGAAGCAGAAGTTGGAAAAGATTGCCTGGTGCGCTCCACTGATTTCGCATACTCGCGTCAGCAAAACCCGGAGGAGACTGATCAACCCGTTTACTCATTTATGCTCTCGGTGACTCAATCTGGCTACAAATGGCAAGGAAACGGCTACTTTAAGCGGAGCCTGCCGCCGCTAGAGTTTGAATACACCCAGCCCCAGGTGCAGAACCGTGTAGAAGAGGTTGATCCGACCAGTCTGGAGAATTTGCCGATCGGCTTAGACGGCTCGACTTACCAGTGGATTGATCTGCATGCAGAGGGAATTCCCGGCATCCTGACTGAGCAAGCAACTGGCTGGTTCTATAAGCGCAACATCAGCCCGATCGGCAAGCACCCGGTCGAATTTGCTCCGATCGAGCAAGTTGTGAGCAAACCAAATTTGGCTCTAGGAGCGGGGCAGGCTCAGTTTATGGATCTGGCAGGCGATGGACAGCCGGATTTAGTCGTGATGAATGGGGCGGTAGTGGGTTTGTATGAGCATGACGATCGCGAAGGCTGGCAACCTTTTCGTTCCTTTCCCTCGCGTCTAAAATGCAGCATGGCGGATGCCAATTTAAAGTTTGTTGATCTCGATGGCGATGGTCATGCCGATGTTTTGATCACTGAAGACAGTGCCTTTGTTTGGCATCAATCCCTGGCGGAAGAAGGGTTTGGTGTGGCGCAGCGAGTGGCTCAAGCACTGGATGAAGAAACCGGACCTCGACTGGCTTTTGCGGACGGTAGCCAATCGATTTACCTGGCGGATCTTAGTGGCGATGGTTTAACTGACTTGGTGCGGATTCGCAACGGCGAGGTGTGCTACTGGTCTAATCTGGGCTATGGGCGATTTGGGGCAAAAGTCTCAATGGACAACGCGCCCTATTTTGATCATCCTGATCAGTTTGATCCGAAGCGAATCCGCCTGGCAGATATTGACGGCACAGGAACCACCGACATTCTCTATCTGCACCGGGACGGTATGCGGATCTATTTCAATCAGTCGGGCAATTGCTGGAGTATGCCGCAATCGCTGCCCGTTTTTCCTCAGGTTGATAACCTAACGAGCATTGTGCCAACTGATCTGCTCGGTAATGGCACAGCTTGTCTGGTTTGGTCATCGCCCCTGCCAGCAGATCAGCGGCGGCAGATGCGCTACGTCAATTTGATGGGCGGGCAGAAGCCTCACTTGTTGATTAAAACCATTAATAATTTCGGTGCTGAAACTCGCATTCACTATGTCTCCTCAACCCAGTTTTATTTGCAGGACAAATATAGCGGCAAGCCCTGGATTACGCGGCTACCTTTCCCGGTGCAGGTTGTGGAGCGAGTCGAGACTTATGACCATGTCAGCCGTAACCGTTTTGTCACTCGCTATGCCTACCATCACGGTTACTTCGATGGTGTAGAGCGTGAGTTTCGCGGCTTCGGCATGGTGGAGCAGTGGGACACCGAAGAATTTTCAGCACTGGGGGAAAACGGGGCGGCGGATGCAACCAACCTTGATGCTGCAGCTCATCTGCCTCCTGTACACACAAAGACTTGGTATCACACAGGACTATATCTCGATCGAGAGCATATTTCGCGCCAATTTGAAGCGGAGTATTATCGTGAGCCAGGTTTGAGCAATGAGGTATTTAGGAGATTGCTGCTGCCGGATACCGTTTTGCCTGATCATTTGACCCTGGACGAAGAACGAGAAGCCTGCCGCGCCCTTAAAGGACTGATGCTGCGTCAGGAAGTTTATGCGGACGATGCCCCTCCCGAAGCGTCTGAAGCGATCGTCCAACGCGCCAAAACTCCCTACACGGTTATTGAGCAGAGCTTTACCATTCGCACTTTGCAGCCGCGCGCCGAGCAGCGTTATGGCGTTTTCTTCGCCCATCCCCGTGAAGCCATCACCTACCACTACGAACGTAACCCTGCTGACCCTCGCATTCAGCATGCAATGACGCTAGAGGTCGATGACTTTGGTAATACCCTGCAGGAGATCGCGGTTGCCTATGGACGACGACAACCCGACCCTACACTGCCCCTGCCAATCGATCGCGACCAGCAAACCCAGCGGCTAATCACCTACACCCAGAATCGATTCACCCATGCGATCGGCGATGCTGCCCCATCCCATCACTACCGCACGCCGCTGCCTTGTGAGTCACACACGTATGAGCTAACAGGGTTTGTCCCCGAAAACTTTGCTCCAGAAAATCATGCCGATCGGTTTAGCTTCGACGAATGGACGCGCAAGGACTTTGCCTTACTCGCATCAGCCGTCGAGATTCAATATGAGCAGACCGCCGATCGCACCACGCGCCAAAAGCGGCTTATCGAGCAAGTTCGCACCCTTTACCGCAAAGATGACCTGACGGCATTTCTGGAAACAGGACAACTGGAGCCACGGGCATTGCCAGGCGAGAGCTACAAATTGGCTTTCACACCAGGACTGTTGAGCCAGGTCTTTCAGCGTCCTTTGAATGCGACCCGACCACCAGGCACTGCTTCAGAAAACTTGCTGCCTGACCCTGCTGCTGTTCTGAGAGGAACGGAAGGCGATCGAGGAGGATATGTTGATCTCGATAACAGCGGTCACTGGTGGATCCCTTCAGGACAAGTGTTTTACTCACCAGACAGTGCCGATACGGCAGCCCAGGAACTTGCCCACGCTCGCCAGCATTTCTTCTTGCCCCATCGCTATCGAGATCCGTTTGGTGGCATCACTACGGTGAAATACGATCGTGCCCCCGCTGCTGCGGCTCCGCCCTATAACCTCCTGACTGTGGAGACGATCGATCCACTGGGAAATCGGGTGACAATCGGCGAACGCGATGAAAATGGCAATCTCACAAGTCACGGAAACGACTACCGCGTGCTTCAGCCTCGGCTGCTGACTGATCCAAACCGCAATCGCACGGCTGTTGCCTTTGATGCGCTGGGAATGGTCGTGGGTACAGCAGTAATGGGTAAACCCCTTCCCGATGCAGCAGAAGGAGACTCTCTGGCAGGTTTTGAAGCAGATTTGACCCAAGGCCAGATCAATGCGTTTTACGAAGCGGCTGACCCTCACTCCACCGCCCTGCCGCTGCTGAAGGATGCCACTACACGAGTCATTTACGATCTCGAACGATTTCAGCGAACTCAGGAAGCACACCCCAGCGATCCTGCCCAGTGGTTACCCATCTATGCGGCAAGCGTCGCTCGTGAAACCCATTTGAATGCTTCTTTGCCACCCGATGGTCTTAAAGTTCAGGTCGGCTTCTCCTATTCCGATGGCTTTGGGCGAGAGATTCAGAAGAAGATTCAGGCAGAGCCGGAGAAAACCAATGGCGTTGTGGGCGCGCTCCGCTGGGTTGGAAGTGGCTGGACAATTTTTAATAACAAAGGCAAACCCGTCCGTCAGTACGAGCCGTTTTTCAGCCAGCTCCCGCCCGCCCAGCGTCATCATTTTGAGTTTGCTCAAATTGTTGGGGTTAGCCCCATCTTGTTTTATGACCCGCTAGAGCGCGTTATTGCAACGCTGTACCCCAACCACACCTATGAAAAGGTGATTTTTGATCCCTGGAAACAGGTGACTTACGATGTCAACGATACCGTTGCTCCCCAGGGTACAGAAACCGGAGACCCTCGCACCGATCGCCACATTCAGGGATACGTTTCGCGCTACTTTGCAACCCAGCCTGAAACCTGGCAAACCTGGTATGCTCAGCGTCAGGGAGCGGCTCTCGGCGCACAGGAACAGGCTGCTGCAACCAAAGCCGCCGCCCATGCCAACACGCCCACGATCGCCTATTTCGACACCCTGGGAAGACCTTTTTTGACCGTTGCCCACAACAGGGTCGTCTCCCAAAACCACACGCTAAACGGAACAGAAGCGCAATTTTACAGCCGCATCGAGCGAGATATCGAAGGCAATCAGCGTAGCGTGCGGGATGCGATCGTCCAGGCAGGCGATCCGCAGGGGCGGCTTGTGATGCGCTACCACTATGACCTGCTCGGCAACCAGATTCATCAAGCCAGCATGGAGGCAGGCAAACGCTGGATTTTGAATAATGTAGCGGGCAACCCAATTCGCATCTGGGACAGCCGGGGACATCGTTTTCGCACGGAGTACGATCGGCTGCGTCGTCCGTTGCGCTCGTTTGTCACAGGGGCAGATTCGGCGAATCCCGCTCTAGAAATGCTGACTGAGCGGTTGGTTTACGGAGAGCAGCACCCGGAAAACGAGTCACGCAATCTGCGAGGACAGCTTTATTTGCACCTGGAGCAAGCAGGCGCGGCAGCAAACGAAGCCTATGACTTTAAGGGCAATTTACTCCGCAGTTCGCGCCGATTAGTAAAGGAATACAAGAAATCAATCGCCTGGAGTGCGGCTGATGCTGCGCTGCCAGCCAGTTCAACTGCAAAAATCGATCGCGTTGCGCTAGAAGCAGTTCTCGCGCCTCTGCTGGAAGCTGAAACCTTTGCGAGCCATACCGTTTTTGACGCGCTCAACCGCCCAATTCAAGCGATCGCGCCTCGCAGCAGCCAAGCGGGAGCAAACCGCAATATTATTCAGCCAAAATACAACGAGGCGAATCTGCTCGAACGCATCGATATCTGGCTGTCGCACCCCGAAGAGCCGATCGGACTGATCGATCGCGCTGCCGTCCCGCCTTCCCCGGTGGGAGTGGAAAACATTGACTATGATGCAAAAGGACAACGCCTGCAAATTGACTATAAAAACGGGGTAACGACCCGATACACCTATGACCCCGAAACATTTCGGCTGATCCAGCTTTACACGCGCCGAGGCACAGCGTTTACTGAAGATTGTGGCAATCAGCCCCCTCGCTTTGCCGCCCCAGATAACCCGCCGCAAAACACGCCCTGCGGACTGCAAAATCTGCGCTACACCTATGACCCCGCAGGCAATATCGTCCATATTCGCGATGATGCTCAACAAACGATCTTTTTCCGCGGCAAACAGGTTGAACCCAGCGCAGCATTTACCTACGATGCACTTTATCGTCTGATTGAAGCCACAGGACGCGAGCATCTGGGACAGGTCGGCGGCGCACCCATTCCTCACACCTATAGCGATATTCCGCGAGTGGCGATCGATTGGTCAGCCAGTGACGGCAACGCAATGGGAACTTATCTTGAACGCTATGTCTATGACGCAGTGGGCAACTTCCTGGAAATGCAGCATCGCGGCAGCGACCCAGAGCATTCTGGCTGGACTCGCAGTTTTGCCTACCGTGAGGTGAGCCTGCTCGAACCTGGCAAACAGAGCAATCGTTTGACCAGTACGACGATCGGCGAAAGAACCGAAACATACAGCACGGATGGCAATGGCTATGATGCCCACGGCAATATGCTGCGAATGCCTCAGTTGCAAATTATGCAGTGGGATTATAAAGACCAACTGCAAATGACCCAACGCCAAAAGGTTGATGATGACGATATTAACGGTGTGGCACGACAGGGAGAACGCACCTATTACGTTTATGACGCATCAGGACAACGATCGCGCAAAATCACCGAACTGGCAAACGGCAACTTAAAGGACGAGCGTATTTATCTGGGAAGTTTCGAGATTTATCGTCAGCATTCGGGTAATCATGCCGGGCTGGTGCGTGAATCGCTTCATGTGATGAACGATAAACAGCACATTGCTCTGGTTGAAACGCGCAACGAGATAGACGATCGCACAGAGAAACAGCTTATTCGCTATCAGTTAAGCAATCACCTGAGTTCAGCTAGCCTGGAGTTAGACGATCGGGCACAAATCATTTTCTACGAAGAGTACACACCCTACGGCAGCACGTCCTATCAAGCGGTACGAAGTCAAACCGAAACACCTAAACGCTATCGCTATACCGGGAAGGAGCGGGATGAAGAAAGCGGGTTGTATTATCATGGGGCACGCTATTACGCCCCGTGGTTGGGGAGGTGGACAAGAAGTGATCCAGTGGATATCAAAGATGGATTGAATGTTTACGCTTTCGTGCGTGCCAATCCTGTTCGTTTTATTGATCCTCAGGGAACTCAGGCTCATCCAGCAGAAGAAATGTCTCCAGAAGTACGTGCTGCGTGGGAGGCTGCCGAGCGAGCAAACTACGATGAGGCTTCAGTAAGGGCACTTGTAGAAGCTCAAGATCGTGATTTCGAGCGTCGAGGACTGCCTCTAGCAACAAGGCAAGCACTTTTGGAGCGCGCAACTGTTCGTGCCACCACCTCAGTTCGCCAATGGGAGCAAGGAAACTACGGTACCGCAATTGTGCAGGGGGGGGCTGGAGTAATCGAGAGTCTTGGAATTGGTTCCGGTATGTTAGGGGATTCATTGAAGGGTACTGCTACACGGATGGTTGCATTTGCAGTCGCTCCAGCTGTTGTGAGAAGAGGTTTCGCCGGTATCAGTAGGTTTTTCTCGGGTCGTGGGACGACTCCAGCAGCACCCCCACCAACTCCAACTCCCCCGCCACCTGTTCCAGCAACGCCGCCACCTGCTCCAGCATCCCCCGCTGTGCCGCCAAGACCTACAGGACCATCAGTGCCACAGGGACAGGGGACGGGGGGTTCTGCTCAAGGAGTTCCGCTTCCAGCAGCACCAGCCGGATTAAGGTTCGGAGCGAATGACCTTGTATATGGAGCGTCAGCCCGTGGTGCGTTACGACGGCTTCAGGAAAGTGCTGGTGGAAGACTGTTGAATGATGTAGCTGGTAAGACACCGGATCAATCTTGGATACAATTCTCTATTCAGACGATGGAAGCTCAGATTGCACAGGGAGGACGGATACGTTTCGATTTAACAAATATGGAGAACCTACAGGGAATCCTGCAAAACACAGGTCAACACGCAGGAACGATAACAGCACAGGAACTTCGATACTTGCAGGCAAACTGGGCTAGGTTTCAAGGAAACGTAACTTTTTATCGCAACGGCGTTGAGGTGCCAGCACCATGGTAATAAAGCTAGCGATACAAAATATTGCATTAACACTTCTAAGCGACACCGATGACTGGTGTGAAGTCGAACTTGCTATTCGGGATAAAGTAGTGCGACTGGGCGCAGATCAGCGAGATATAGTAATCAACCGCCTGATTTCTGGATTAGAGAATGAGATTACTGATCGGTTCGTCGGAGTAATTAACGGATTAAATGTCGTTGGAATACTGTCTCTATTTGAGGAGCACGGAACTATCTACGCAGGTGATTCAGGGGAGCATCGAATTCTTTTCTTTCAAGATTCATCTGGTGCTTTACTGGAAAATGTCGCACTCACTATGACAGATCGAGAACATTGGCTTGCACAATTAAGGGAAGGCATGAATGAGCGAGAATCATAAAAAAGATATTGTATGCCCGGTTCTTAGTAATTGGGGCGAGGAATTAACTGGTTATTACAAAGACTTTTAACGCTCTTGCATATCCTTATAAATGCTCGTCTTTTGTTTCTTAAGCAATTGATTTTTATTTCAATGAGCCATACATGCCCGATCGATTTAAAGCAGATTAAAACACGATCGATACAACTTCCATTATCCTCAATCGACTATTTCTCCGAAAGGAGTTGAAATCTTAGAACTCGTCACGTTCAAACCAGTGCTAACGCAGCTTGAAATTCCTTCACCACACTAATTAAGTCCGATCGCATCCGCCACAGTCCACCAAGCTCCTAACAAGTTGAGAAGCCAGCTATGAACAAGATTGTTTTTCCCCTGGTTCCAAACACATCCGATCCGACCATTGCTGATCTTCAGGATGCCCTGCAACTGTTTCTCGATCGCCTGCTCATCCTGCCAAACGAGGAGGGAGCACGGCGGGAGCTATCTCAGGGGCTTCGGCGAGAGCGATCGCAGCAGTTTTACGGCGACCTTACGCAAAAGCTGGTGAGCATTTTTCAGGAAGAACGGCAGCTTCAAAGTAGCGGTGCAGTGGATGAAGCGACGGCAAAAGCGATGAATGCGTTGCTGCAACAGCTAGGAATGCTAGATGAAACATCAGAACAGACAAAATTGCCGCAATTTGTAGTGAGTGGAGAAGTTCGGCGTGAAGATGGCTTGCCGCTGCAAAATTTACGAGTTCGGGCGGTGCATGAAGACGATCGCGCTGTTATCCGGCTAGGGGAGGACACGATCGATGCAGAAGGACGCTACACCATTCGCTATGAACCCTTACCAGAAGTTGCAGATATTCACTTGCGAGTGTCAGTGGTGGATGAAGCGGGTCAACTGCTGCATTCTTCGGATGTAGTGCAAAATGCCAAATCTCTCGAAGTAATTAACGTTATTGTTCCGATCGCTAAATCGCCTGACCGACTAAGCCGAATCGAGGGACAAATTATCTTCGAGAACGGGTCACCTGCTGAACAGCTACAACTCCGGCTGTATCGCCGTGAATTTGGCGAACAACAAGCCATATTATTGAGCAGAACTACGACACTGACAGGAGGAAAGTACGCTTTTTCCTACAGTACCGGGGGCAGAGCAGCAAGCCTCGAAGTCCGGGCTGTCCGCAATGGAAACGAGGAAATTACGCTTTCTAAGCCGCTCAATTATCTGGAGACTGCTTCGTCTAACGTCGTAAATTTAGTTGCGCCCAGCACGCTACAGTCTCTCGATCCCGAATACCAGCGACTATCGAGTAGCCTCAAGCCGATTGTGAATGAGATAAAAAAACTGGCAGAGGCAAAGGAGAATGGCAATCGACAGGATTTAACCGTGCTGAATCGCGCAACAGGTTGGGATGCCCGCCTGATTGCCTTAGCCGCGACCACTGAAAAACTTGCAGTAGACCCGGAGGTTTCGCTACCGAATCAGGTGATCTACGGCTTACTGCGGGCAGGGCTGCCATCTGACAAACTGATGCTGGCTCAAGTTAGCCCAGCCGTGGCAAAGCAGGCTCTCAAAGCCGTGCAGGATGGGGGAATTGTAGAGCTAGAGGACGCCCAAGTGCAGGAGTTTGAGCAGCAGTTCACCACCTTTGCAGATAAAGTGCGCCTGAATCTACCCGCCCCCGGATCGCGATCGACCTATGGTGACTTGCTGAAAAGCTCTGGATTGAGTGAAGGCGAACAGCGTAAATTTGCTTCGGTTTATCTCAATCATCGCGGAGATGCTGCCGAGTTGTGGGAGAAGGCACGTTCCGAGGTAGGACTGGATGCCGCCCAAATCAGCAAACTGCAATTACAGGGTAAGTTAGCGTTTTTGACGGGCAACAGTGAAAAATTGACCGCTCAGTTACAGCAAAAGATCGATACGACAAACCCAACGCAGCTTGTTGAGCAGGATTTTTATCAGATCGATCGCTGGATTGATGAAATCAATGCGATCGCTAACATTCCAATGGAGCGTCGCGACAACCTCACTGAGGAGGACGAGCAACAGCTTGCAGCAGTGATTCCACCCCTGTTTGCGGCTGAAACGGTCGAAGTGGGTCGTCAGCTCTGGGCTGAGGATATGGCGCGCAAAGTTCGCCTCAGCTACCCGACGCAGGTTGTGGGACGTTTGGTTGAGCAAGACAACGCTGACCAGTTCAAACTGGGAACTGCCCGCACTGCAACAGCAACGCTGCTAAACAATGCGGCGACTCAGGGCTTTCGCTTAGGACAAACGCCCGTTGAAGCCTATTTCAACAGTCATGTTGGTGTTAGAGGAGCAATGACCGACGCTGAATTTGAAACGGCAAAGCAAGAAATCAAAACCCTACAACGCATTTATCAGATAACACCCACAAATGAGGCAATGCCCGTTCTCACCAGCTTGGGGATGACCTCAGCCTACGATGTGATGGCTTATCCCGAAGAAGCATTCTCAGTTTTGTTTGCGGCTGAATATTTGAAGCTCTACGGCAGAAATCCGTCTCAGGAAGAAACGCGACTGGTGTATCGCAAGGCAAAGCAAGTTAGCAGCGTTACGTATAACCTGTTCGCGATCGCCAAGAAGCTAGACAGCGATGCGACGGTTCAGACGATATCCGGCACGCCGCAACAGCGTGTTGAAGCACAGGACAAGCTCAAGGGCGCGCTCAAGGATTATCCAACGCTGGAGTCGTTGTTTGGCTCAATGGATTTTTGCGAGTGTGAACATTGCCGATCGGTACTCAGTCCGGCAGCGTATCTGGTGGATCTGCTGCAATTTATAGATGCAGAGCCAGATGTATGGGGTAACTTCCTGGTGCGTTGGAAAGACACCCACGACGACCAGGAGTACACAGTCAAGTACAAGAATCCTTATGACGTGTTGATCGATCGCCGCCCCGATCTGCCTCATATTCCGCTCACCTGCGAAAATACGCATACTGCGCTTCCCTACATTGATGTGGTCAATGAGATTCTGGAGTACTACGTTGCAAACGATCGACTAACCGAGCAAGCTGCCCGTGACACTGGCGACACTCCAACCGCAGAACTTTTAGCCGAGCCACAAAACGTAATTCGCGAAGCTTACGACAAGCTGGGTGAAGCGCGATACCCGCTAACGCTGCCGTTTGATCTCTGGCTGGAAACCGTGCGGCAGTTTTGCCAGTATTTTGAAACTCCGCTATCTCATTTGCTGGAAGTTCTTCGCCGCAGTGACGCTTTATTTGCACCTCAGCAACCGTTCGATCGCGCCAGTTTACTGATCGAATCCCTGGGAATTTCGCCCGCAGAGTTAGCCATCTTTAGTGACCCGAATCCGCTGCCAAAATGGTATGAACTGTACGGCTTTCAGGACGCCGCAGCAGCAAAGAATGAGGCGATCGATGAAGATGGTCAGCGCATTGACCTGAACTCCGCCAAAGCTTTGTCACGTCGTTTGAGAGTAACTTACAAAGAGCTAGTCGAAACTATTCAAACCGAATTTGTTAATCCAGAACTGAATAAACTGACAATTCTTTATGGATTAGGTGTGAGTATTCAGAGTGTACAGTTTTGTCGTGATCAGCAGAACAAAACACTCTACGAGCAGAATCGTGATCTACTCGATAAAGAGAGAAACGCTTTATCTGAAGCTGAACAGCAGCGATTTGATGCTTTATCCCAGAGCCAATGGAAAACTCTGAAAGAGGTGCAGTCTTTTGAGCAGCGATTACAGAAGTTTGCCGAACAGTTCAAAGTCCAGCCCGCCCAAGTTAAAAGTGAGCTAGACGCGATTCCCTTCGATCAGATATTAGTTCTGGCTGATCCCGATGCAGGCTGTAATTTCGACCTAACAACAGTTCGATATGCCAACGGCGATGCAGCCGATGATATGGCTTTTTTGAAGGTCAATCTGTTTGTGCGACTGTGGCGAAAACTCGGATGGACGATCGCGGAAACGGATCGCGCCCTAGTCACATTTCTGCCCAAAAATGCGCCCTTTAAGACTGCCTCGCTGAACCAGCAACCGCTCAAGACAGCACTGATCTATCTGGCACATCTTAACGCCTTGGACAGCAGTGTCAGCGCGGGTAAACAGAGTCGCCTCAAACTGCTGACCCTCTGGTCAGACCTGGCAACGACAGGCAAAAATTCGCTCTATTCTCAGCTCTTTCTCAGCCGCAGTTTGCTGCAAAGCGACGATGTATTTGACCATCCGCTAGGACGATATCTTGCCGCAGATGAAGTTGCAGCAATGGCACGGTCGCGTCTGCATCGGGTTCAGCGTGGAAATGTTGCACCGGGCGATCGGCTTGATCCTGCACAGTTGGGGGCAGACGACAGAATTAGCGTCTTGTATGATCCGGTGCAAGAAGTGCAATTTCTCACCTATCGCGGAATTTTGAGTGATGAGGAAAAGAATACCTTGAACGCCCTGCTGCCGGAGTCTGATGTGCTATCTGACCTGTTGGATGCGGTTCAGATCCAGGCTCAAGCTTTCTCTTTGATCAAAGGTCATTTGCTGGCACTGCAAGGCGCACTCGGTTTGACTACCGACGAGATCGATCGCATTCTAAAAGATTCAGGTAAGTCGATCGACACAGCAGAACTATCGCTGGCGCATGTGTCGCTTCTCTACCGCTATCAACTGCTTGCCAAGGCTCTGGATTTGTCGATTCTTGAATTCATTGCAATTAAGCAACTTTCCGGTCTTGATCCGTTTCGATCGCTGCACCCTGAGCCGCCAACTAAAATTGAAGAAGATTATCCCTTAAACCATACGCTGCGCCTTGTTGAAATTGTTCAAATTGTAAGGCAAAGTGGGTTTCAGATTGAAGACTTGAAGTATCTACTGCGTCATCAATTTGATGAAACGGGCAAGTATCGATCAAACAGCGAAGCCACTCTGACGCTGCTGAAAACTCTAGCTGAGGGAATCTTCAAGATCCGTGCTGAACACATCCTTCCTGATGATCCAGGCAACCTCAGCGACGAAGTCATGCGACAAAAACTCGGATTGATTTTTCCGCCGAATGTCGTTGAGCGGTTGCTGTCGATGATGAATGGTACAGCCGAATTCACGGTGACGAAGGAGGTTGCAGTTGCAGCACAGCTCAACCCGCTAAGTTTTGTGGGCGAACCTGCAATCAGCCAGTTAACTTACAACGCGACCAAACAGGAGCAAAAGCTTGTTTTTCGCGGCGTGTTGTTTGATGCTCAGCAAACAGAGCTACAAGCCCGATTCAATGCCAGTTTAACATCAGACCAGCGCGAGACGTTGACAAAGCTGCTTGATCAGGTCAAAGCAAAAGCAAGGCAGGACGCAGATGCCTTCTTTGTCAAACACCTGAAAAAGCAGCCGCTCAATGCCTCAGTCTCAACAGGTTTTTTGAGGACAGAGGATTTTGAGGTTCTCTTTGCGCCGCTGCCCGAGATTCAAGATAGCCTGTCTCCGGCTGACAAAGAAGCAGCCATCAAGGCAAATGAAGCCCGCAGAAAACAGAAAATTGCTACCCTTGCAAAAGCATTTCTGCCCTTCCTTCAGCAAAGTTTGATTCGTCAGTTTATTGTTCAAACTTTAACCGCACAAACTGGCTCCGACCCATCGCTGGTTGAAAGCTTGCTGACCGACGATCGTCTGCTAAACCTCGCCCAGCCCTCAGGAGAAAAGCAGCCCCTTCTCGTTTCGTTTACTGCTCCGGGCGATCGAGGTGTGAATGTAGATTTCTTTAGTTCCGATGATTGCTCTGGCGATCGACAGGCAACCGCTTTCACAGTGGTCAGTCCAGAAACTGCCCTCAAAGATCAGCGCGACAAAGACGGCAATCCGCTTCCTGTTGCCAACAGTGCCCGCTTCCAGGGTTATCTGGAAGTACCTGCATCGGGTGCGTATCGCTTTTACGTGGTTCTTGATCAGGAGAATGCTGAAGCAACGCTGCGCTTCGACGATTTGCCCCAGCCCCAATTCCTCAACGGTGCTGCCCGCAGCAGCCCGGATGAAATTGGCGATGGGGCAAGCGAGTATTTGGAGCTAAAGCCAGGGTTGCTGTATCGCTTCACGCTGGAACTGAAGAAACTAAACGGTCGGGGAGCGCGGCTACTGGTGCAGAGCGAAACGTTGCCCAAAGACAGTTTGAGTCAACTCAAGCTGTATCCACTTACAGCGATCAAGCAGGCTGAACGAGCAACGCTACTGCTGACCAAATCGTTACAGCTCATTCAGGGATTCGGGATCAGCGAACGCGAGTTGCGCTATTTGCTCACCCACGCTGCTCAATTTGACAACCTTGCCCTGAGCCAACTGCCGACCCATACTAGCGAAGATTCACCGGATCGGGCAAAGGCTCTCTTCAGTCAGTTCTTGCGTCTGGCGGGATATGCTCACCTCAAGCGTGATCTTGCAGGCGGTACTGATGATCTCATTGGCATCTTTGAAGCGAACGAAACAGCTTTAAGCAACGCCTACCCGCTCATTGCTCGCCTCATGCGTCGGGATGAAGCCACCGTCAAAGCGACAGCCAAGCTCTTGTTTGAAGCCCCCAACTTTGCTAGCGAGAAACCTTTGCAGCGATTGCGGGATGCCTTGCAAGTGGTTGAGCGGTTTGGAGTGTCCCCCGTATCACTGTTTGAGTGGACTTATATTGTCAATCCTGCAACTCCGTCAGCGCAGCGTTTTCTGATCTCCCGAAATTTGAAGGAGGCAATCAAAGCTCGGTTTGAGACCGACGGCTGGCAGCGCATCGCTAAACCTATTTTCGATCAGCTCCGCCAGCAGCAGCGAGATGCCCTGGTTGCCCATATCATGACTCAGCAGCACTTCGATCGCATGGAACAGCTTTATGAATACTTCCTGATTGATCCTGGCATGGAACCGATCGTGCAAACGTCTCGAATTCGACTCGCCATTTCATCGCTCCAGCTTTTTATTCAGCGGTGTTTGCTGAATTTGGAAAAGCAGGTGCATCCGTCAGCGATCGTCAATGCGAACCACTGGGAATGGATGAAGCGTTACCGCGTCTGGGAAGCAAACCGCAAAATCTTCCTCTTCCCGGAAAACTGGCTAGAACCGGAATTTCGAGACGACAAAACGCATTTGTTTACTGAGCTAGAAGGGGCTTTGTTGCAGGGGGATGTTTCTAGCGATCTGGTTGAGGATGCGTTTCTCAATTACCTTCGCAAACTAGAACAATTAGCACGACTCGACATTGTGGCAATGCACTTGGAGGATAAAAACAATCCAGCGCAAAATAGGCTGCACGTCATCGGTCGCACCTATAGTCAGCCGCACCAATACTTCTATCGTCGCTATGCGGAGGGAGCATGGACACCGTGGGAGCCAATTTCGGCAGAAATTGAGGGCAATCATCTAGCCCCCGTAATCTGGCGCGATCGGCTGTGTTTGTTCTGGGTGACATTTATGGAAAAAGCCAAAGAAAACAAGCAGGCGAGACCGCTTAACCCCACGCAGTCTATCACCATTCCAGAAGTTGCGACAGAACTGGAAGCTCAACTTCACTGGAGTGAGTATGTGCAGGGCAGGTGGACGACTCGTGAATCGAGCAATATCAAAGCATCCGAGCCACAAAAACTGAAGGCAACTGCGGTAGACCCTAATGGGGTGTTCATTCATGTATCGAAGGAACCTTATGAAAACGGGGAGGAGCGAGGGGTTTTTGTTCATCTCGGTTCGCCCTTTAATCAGGCGTTTTATCTGGCGGGTCGAAACAGCCTCCCGGAAAGGAGAACTTTTGAAGCGGCTCCTGCCCATCCCTATAGCCCGAAGGAAATCAACGCTACGCGCTATTCGGGGGATGGGTCGCTCACCGTCACCTTTGCCCAACGCATTGCCACTACTGCGGGAAGCTCTACGCAACCCCCAGAGACGCGCAGCATTCTGCAACTGGGAGGCAACTATACGCTGCTGCCGTGCAACAACAACATCCTGTTTGGCGCACCAACTTCAGCCTTTGCAGGGGCAGCTAATCCCGAAGCAGTCAAAATGGCGATCGAAAGTGGTCGCTCAGAAATTGCATCGCTGATGAAGCCGATATTTTATCAGGACAACGCGCACACCCTGTTTATTGAACCCAACGTTATCGAACAGACGATCGAGGAATGGCAGGAGTGGGTTACGCAAACCACAATACCCGGCTCAGGCTCCTACATTCCGCCCGGAAAGGACTTTATTGTCATTCCCGAAATTCCCAAAGTACCAATTCCTGAAGTGCTAATTCCCGATCGGGGCGATCCTCCGCCGTTTGCAATTAATCCAGAGGGAATTTACAAGATGAATCCTGGACAGGATTGGCTGGTGAACCCGGCAACGGCACTGGTGTTTGAGGGCGAGTTTATTGGTGCCGCAGGTCGGGTCGATCTGGCAGTTCTGCCTGTCACTGAAGTGGCGGCTACCCTTCAGCAAGGGGGTGATTTAGTGAGCGTCCATACAGGCAGCGAGATTGCAGCAGGAAATGCAGTTGTGTTGTCAGAAGGAGCAACGCTAGAAAGAACTGGCATGGTACAAGTTGCAAGCGGTCTTAACGTCGTGGGCAGTAGCGGTTTCAATTCAGCTTTGGCGCAGAATCTAGAAGCGATTAAGCAAGCCAGTCCCCGCTCATTCAACGTCAGTGCAAACCGTTTCGCACGCTAAACTACGGAGCAACCCTTATGAATTACCTCACAACTGCTACAAGGTTTCACGGCTCTCTGGATGTCGATCTCGTTTACATACCCCGCAGACCGCGCCGGGTTGTCACCACGCAGGAAACGAAGTACTTCGTCATTCGCGAGCGCGAGGTGAGCTATCGCTGCTACCCTCACTTTCATCCCTACATTGGTCAGTTAGCGCAGAAGTTGCTTCGCGGCGGCACTTCTGCACTGCAAGGCGCAGATACCGAGTATGAGAATGCGTTGCTTCCGAGCAGTACCGAGGTTCTCCTGAACCCAAACACAGCCGTTCAGCTTCGGAGGGGGTCAAAAATCAGCCTGCTAGCAAAATTACAGGTAACGTCCGGCGGTGCTTCGATCGAACTCCCTGAAAATCAGCAGTATAAACTGGCAGAAACCAGCATAGCAGACGCTTTGTTGTCAGACAGTATCAGAGCTACGCTGATCGAGGGCATGACAGGAACGCCAACGGCTGGCACAAGCCTGACCCTATCGCAAAACAGCCAGGCGATCGTTTTTAGCGACACAAAAATTACGTTGAGATCCGCAGCCTCGATCGCCCTTGGAAACGGCACAGAGGCGATCGTTCCTGCCGGAAGCCAGGTTTTGATTCCGAATGGTACGCAGTTCACTATTCCAGGCGGCACAGCCACTACCCTGCTAAAGCGCAAACTGCGTCCTGTTCTGTACACCGATCTCTTTACGGAGAGCCGCTACAACCCCTCAGATTTAGTGCAAAGACCCTATCCGGTTAAGGATTTGGACTTCACCACAAGCGGTGCTTACTCGGTTTATAACTGGGAGTTGTTTTTTCATATCCCGTTCACGATCGCCGTTCATCTGAGCAAGAATCAACGATTCGCCGAGGCACAGCACTGGTTTCATTACCTGTTTGACCCCACCGACGCAAGCAGCGATCCCACGCCAGAACGCTTCTGGAAAGTTCGCCCGTTTCAAACAACAGATGTTCAGAAGGTCGAGGAAATCCTGACTAACCTTGTCACCAACAGCGATCCGGAGCTGCGTGACGAAACGATTAAAAGCATTGAGGCATGGAAAAATGCGCCATTTCGCCCCCATGTGATCGCTCGCTATCGACAGCAGGCGTATATGTATAAAATCGTCATGGCTTATCTGGATAATTTAATCACCTGGGGAGATTCACTGTTTCGGCAAGATACGGGCGAAGCGATCGATGAAGCCATGATGCTTTATGTGCTAGCTGCTAATATTCTCGGTCCCCGCCCCCAACCTGTCCCTAAAAAAGGCACAGTCCGCCCCCAAACCTACAACAACCTGAGGAAAGACCTGAAACAGTTTGGCACAGTGATGCGCGAGGTCGAAGCCGCTGCCCCCTTTGATCTAATGCCTTTCCCCAGCGAAGACTCAGGAGATAACGCTCGACTGGCAACGCTGCGAAGTCTGGGCAAAGCTTTGTATTTCTGTGTGCCGCGCAACGACAAGCTGTTGAGCTACTGGGATACCGTTGCCGATCGCCTGTTCAAGATTCGCAATAGCCTGAATTTTCAAGGGATTTTCCGTCAGCTTGCCCTGTTTGAGCCACCGATCGATCCGGCTCTGCTGGCTCGTGCGACTGCCGCCGGGCTGGATGTAGGGGCGATCGTTAACGGTCTCAATCAGCCCTTACCGCTGATACGATTTCAACTGCTGGTACAAAAGGCGGCTGAAATTGTTCAAGAAGTGAAATCTCTGGGCAATAATCTGCTGACAGCGATGGAGAAAGAAGACGGTGAAGCAATGGCGATTCTCCGTGCCAAGCACGAACGCACGGTTATGGAGATGGTAGAGCACATTAAATATGGACAGCTTCAGGAAGCAATTAAATCAAAAGAAAATCTGTTTCAAACCCTTGAAGCTGCGGTTCAGCGTTTCACTTATTATGAACAGCAATTAGGCAAAAAGTCAGACGAAGTTGATAAATTGATTCAGGATGCAAAACAAGCTTTGGGTGAGCTAGAAAAAGATAGCTTAGAAAAGAAGAGGTTTCCTGTGCAGGAGCCTGCGTTACAGTCGAGAACTATCGAGATAGGTATTGCTCAAAGCCTGAGCGAGGCTGGTGGTAGAAAGCTCAGCACTCACGAAGTGCAGGAGATGACAAAGCTCAAGGAAGCGCATGACCTGAACGATGAAGCCTCGATCAAAGACAAAATTGCTGCCGGATTAAGCCTGCTACCTGAACTTGGCGTTGACTTTCATTTTTGGGGACTTGGCGGGCACTTCAGCTTTGGTGGCTCGGCACTCTCTAGAGGAATGTCGTTCTGGGCAAGTTTTGCCAAAACCGATGCCGAGAAAAGGACGTATGAGTCTGGTAATTCATCTCGAATCGGCTCCTATTCGCGTCGTGAGCAGGATTGGACGTTTCAGAGCAACCTAGCTGCTGGAGAAATCACTCAAATCTTTAAGCAGCTTCGCGCCGCCCAAATTCGGGAGGCGATCGCTGAACAGGAGCTAAAAAATCATCGCCAACAAATGAAACAGGCAGAAGAGATTGAGCGATTTCTGAACGAAGAAGGAACTGAAAAGACAGGCAAAAAAACGAACAAAGCTCTCTACACCTGGATGAAACGAGAGGTAAAAGGGCTATATGCTCAATGTTTTCAATTTGCTTTCGATATTGCCCGAAAAGCGGAGCGGGCGTTGCAGCATGAGTTAGGAAATCCAGAACTAAGCTATCTTCAGTTCAGCTATTTGGCAGGCAAAGAAGGGCTGCTGGCAGGCGAAAAGCTTTATCTCGACCTCAAGCGAATGGAGATGGCTTACCACGACCTGAACCAGCGCGAGTATGAGCTAACCAAACACGTTAGCCTGCTTCAAATCGACCCAATGGCATTGATTCAACTTCGTACTACAGGTCGCTGCACCCTGCAACTCCCAGAAGCCTTCTTTGATATGGATTGCCCTGGGCACTACTTCCGGCGGATCAAGACCGTTGCATTGAGCATTCCCTGCATTACCGGGCCCTATGCAAGTGTGAATTGTACGCTGACCTTACTGAAGAGCAGCATTCGGACAACTCTAATCTTAGAGAATGGTGGCTACGCTCGTATTGATGCGGAAGACAGTCGCTTCAGCGATTATTTCGGCAGCTTGCAGTCGATCGTCACAAGCTCTGCTCAAAACGACAGTGGACTCTTTGAAGCAAACTTGCGAGATGAACGCTATCTACCGTTTGAAAACTCTGGTGTAATCAGCGAATGGCAACTTCAGCTCCCTGCAAATCCAAGCAAAGGAGAACCACGCCAGTTTGATTATGAAACCATCAGCGATGTTATTTTGCATATTCGCTACACCGCCCGTGAAGGAGGTGGTTTACTGCGCCGGGGAGCCATAGAGCAAACGACAAAACTCATTAACTCCGCAGAAGCAGCGGGTTCCGTTCGATTATTTTCAATCCGTCATGAGTTTCCAGGGGAGTGGGCAAAATTCCAGAATCAGGAGCCATCTGAAAACCAGCGTTATCAGTTAACCCTTACACTGCGCCCAGAGCATTATCCGTTCTGGAGCCAGGGAAGACTGAACCATGTTAAGCAGGTCGATGTTCTGTGTCGTAGTACTCAAAAGCCTATTCCTGCTAGTCTGACAATCGCCGATAAATTGGATAAAAATGACAGCGATGCAAAAACAGATTCTCTGACAAAAGATTCAAATCTAGGCGATTTGCTGATTGGTAGGTTATCTAACATCAAATCGTTTATCAAGCCAGATCAGAATTTTCAGCTTTTCCTTGATACCAACACGCTATCCGATTTGTGGATTGCAGTGACATGGTACAGCTAAAAAACTAGGATGCAGCCAAACAGTCAGCAAAGGCGCGAAATACGGTTGTGTCGCAAACTCAGGGGGTGACAGCGAGACAGAAAGGTAAGGCTGGTAGCAGACAGAGACGATCTGAAGCCGAAAAAATAGGGTGAATCCGAAGACTCACCCTCAATTTCAAAAATGTTGCCTTCATTTTACCAGGCTTGTCTCCAAGCGCAACTGAGTTCAATTCAATTCATAACCCTGCAAATGCTGGTCGCCCTGCTGCAACGGGAACGTTGCGTGAGCATCGAGCGGTTAGCCACCTTGTTTGCTCAACCGATTCAGTTTGAAAGTCGGCGGCGGAATATCCAACGATTTCTACAACTGCCGCAGTTGAATATCAAAGCCCTGTGGTTTCCGATCCTCAAATATTGGCTGAAGCAGCATTTCCATCGAGGACAACGGCTATCTCTAGTAATTGACCGGACTCAATGGAAACATCATAATCTGCTGATAGTCAGCGTCGTTTACAAGAAGCGAGCTAT
>NZ_JACJOR010000456.1:0-18341 GCF_014695615.1 Leptolyngbya sp. FACHB-711 | reverse complement strand
AAAACCGGGCGTACTCTTGCATTACTTTAGCAATCGAGCGGCAGGAAAGGAACGATTCCTCCTCTAAGGTGCTGCGAACAACTAGCTTTTTTCTCTATGAGTACAAGTTCCTGTAAAAACTGTACGGGTTCCCAGCAAGCTGCCTGGAAAGATGTGTGTAAGGATGATTCTCTGTCCATGTCTCAGGGGCATCCTAACTGCATAATTCATATCAACCAAAAACTGTCGATCGCTCTGATCCCACTTAGCCATGTCTCTACTGATTCATGTCGAACCTCATCTGGCTCAGGCAAAGCCTGCTACCCCAGCCTCTGAACTCTCGCTCCAGCAGATCTGGATGGCAACGTCAGGTATTCTCACGCTGCTGCTAATCGGGCTAGCGATTTACAACAAAATCCGCACGACCAAGCTCGAAAAACAGCGGCGGTTTGAGGAATTCAAAAATCGAGAACTGCAAAAAAAGCTGAAGTTAGCACTGGGCACGATCAGCAAAATGGAGCGCAATCCGGACCTGATCCACTCCCGCGAGTTTAACCTTGACTATCTGCGGATGCGGATGGAGGAAGAGCAGTTTCACTTTACTATTGTTAATCAAATTAAAATTAGAGTCAAAGAAAAAATTACGATCGCCTTACGTCCCTCCCAGGCAGACAACGGCATTGTCGGCATTGCCAGTGCAACAGGACGAATGATCGACGAAATTTTTGATGTGGAATACGACCCATCCGGCTCACCTGTAGGAACGAATCGACGAGTGCTGTTTCGGATTCAGATCAAGCTTGCTAAGCTGCCGACTCAGCCCACCTCAACCACGATCGCCCAGATTATTGAGTGTATGGAAAAATACATGAGTCAGGGCGGTGAGGAGAACTGGCAGCCAACGATTCAGGGCAGAATTGCCACGATGCACTGGGATCAAAAAGCAAAGCCCACTCCTCTGCTGGTATTGGAACAATCAAATGAGGGCGTGAATGTTACATTTCGCACACAGCGAATTGTTAACAATGAACGATAGGTCTAGGCTTCGTCAATCATACTGAGGTTTCTTTGAGTAAAATTTTACAGACCTGAAAATTTCTGTATAAGTACGGAGCATTTTGATCGATCGTCGGAGGAATTAGGGCAGGCTAGAGTCTACAGTACGTTCAGGAGGAGCATGGCTCATGCCAGCCGATCGTCTCGGAAATCGCCTGCGAGCAGCAAGAAACTTAGGCTCTCTTGCAGCCCCCGTCTCTCTTCGAGATGCTTTAGATCGGCAAGACCGGAATGACGTTGCCCGGCTTCGGTTGAGCAGTCGCAGTACCCTAACGCTGCAAGTGAGCGGGATTCAACGCAAAAGTGCGATCGGGGTTGACGTATTTATCCCAAAATCCACTGCTGGTAAACCGTGGAAGCGGCTTCGCCAAACTAATCTGGGACAGCTCAAACCAAAAGATTTGCGGCGGCAGTTCACTTTTCTGTCGCGATCGAAAGCAACTTCAGGTAGCTCTAACACTGTAAACCTGACGCTGGATGCAGGGGAATACTATTTGCGGCTCTACTTCCGCAAAAATTCTACCGCTTATCGACTGGTGGCTAGTGCAACGCCGCTTCCGCTTCCAACAGATTCACCGTCCCCTTCTGCTTCACCTTCGCCTCCTCCTCCTGCTTCACCTTCGCCTCCTCCTCCTTCCCCGCCTTCGCCGCCAACGAACCCACCCGCTTCTCAGTCCTTTACCCGAAACTGGGTGCGTCAGTTTGGAAGCAGTGCCAATGACTATGCCTATGGAATTGCAGTCAACGGCGGGACGCTTTTTGTTGCAGGGTCTACCAACGGTAATTTGGGCGGAGCAAATGCAGGCGATCGAGATAGCTATGTCGCGCAGCTTAGCACTGAAGGATCTGCCCCAATCCTGAGACAGTTTGGGCGATCGGGAACGGATGTAGCAGCCGACATCGTCGCCGATAGCGCAGGCAATTACTATGTCTCCGGTATTGATGTAATAACAGAGACTATTCCTTTTCTGGGACCAGTTCCCAATCCCAATGGCTACGCTGTCAAATATGGTTCTAATGGAACACCGCTTTGGTCAGCAACGATCGCCACAACGACTGATATTCCAGTTGCGCCGGGTGCTGCTATTCCGGCTGCCGATGCTGCCTCGCGAATTGCGATCGACGCTCAGGGCAACGTTTATGTCACAGGCTTCCTGCGCGGCTTACCCCCAGTAGCGGGCTTCGGTCAGCCCAGTCGAGCCTTTATTGCCAAATACAACAGCAGTGGAAATCAGCAATGGGTGGTAGAACTGAATGAGCTTTCAGGTTCCAGCAGCGGCACGGATATCACGCTCGACGCTCAAGGTAATATCTACCTCAGTGGGATTACCAACGCTACGCTAACCCCTAATGTGACCGATCCGCTTACCGGCGGCGATGCCTTTGTCGCCAAATTAAACGGCAATGGAGCAAGGCTCTGGCATCAAACAATCGAGGCTCCGGGCACAAATCTAGCGGGCGGAGTCGTTGTTGACAGCGGTGGTAATGTCTACATCACGGGCGATACGATCGGTGCCCTTCCGGGACAAACGAGCGCAGGCGGCAGCGATGCCTTTCTGGCGAAGTACGATTCCAATGGCACTCGCCAATGGATCAAACAGTTTGGGACGGCTCAGCTTGACGAATCTCAGGCAATTGCGATCGACGATCGCGATCGAATTTATTTGGCCGGGGAAACGACCGGATCACTCTTTGGCAATGCCCCACTCGGCTTGTCCGATGGCTGGCTTGCCACCTTTGATTCGGCGGGAACGCTGCTCGGCAGTACGCTGGTCGGTACGCCGCAGGACGATGATGTGTACAGTTTAATCGTTGTGAACCCTGCGCCTAACGCCGCGCTCAACTCGCCGTACACGGTTTACCTAGCGGGACAAACTCAAGGAACTTTCCTAAATGGCGGTATAAATAATCAGGGTAGCTTTGATGCTTGGGCTGCTCAGTACAGCTTTAGCCCTGTTTGATGACGACTGAGAAACGGCAATTCCCCTGTTGACCTTTTGCCCCAACGTTTCCTGCATTCCCTGTTGATTCCCTGGCTGCATCTCTGACTCAGGGAATCCTTGACTCAACCTTTCGCTCAAACATCGATTCAGAGCTTTGCCCCAAGCTTTGCAGGAACTCTTATTTTGTCAATTTCCCCAAATTTATTCGTCTATGCGCCTTGACTTCTGAATCTTGGCAAGACGATCGCTCACTGTAACTTGCTATCGGTGAACGCAGCTTGCGTTTGCTTTAGGAGAAATCATGCGTAGAACTCTTTCTGACCTCAGTGCTGCAAAAGGAATTCCCAGCACGGCGGCAATTCGCGATCGAGTGAACTCCAGCAACTCAAGCGATTTATTTCGGTTTGATTTAGCACAGCCCAGCGGCATTCGCATCAAGTTTAGAAGCTCTAGGCAGGGAGCAAACCTAAGGCTAGTTCAAGACCGCAATTTCAACGGACGAATTGATACGGGCGAAATTGTGCAATCGGCTCAGATAAGTTTTCAGCAAAAAGAGGTAAGCCGCTCTCAATTAGCAGCCGGAACCTATTACCTCCAGGTTTCTGCTGGAGGACAAGGAGCAAACCGCTATCAGCTTAATCTTGAAACCAGTGCGTCGTCTAACAGCAGCTCGCTGCAAACTGGCTTACCCGCACCCCAGCCTGTGAGTGTGAGTGTGATCGATCAAATTGTGTCGCTTACCAACGATTTTCGCCGTCAAAATGGCTTGCCCCCCGTGACGCTGAATCCGCTGTTAGGCACGGCTGCCCAAACCCAAAGCCAGAACATGGCATTGGAGGATTACTTCGATCACACCAGCCCCACTGGCGTTACGCCCGGTCAACGAGCAACTGCCGCAGGCTATCGCTGGTCGCGGGTGGCTGAAAATATTGGTGCAGGACATACAACAGCTGTCAGTGTGGTGCAAGGCTGGATCAATAGTCCCGGACATCGGGCTAATTTGCTTGACCCCAAACTAAGGGAAATCGGAGTTGGGTATTACTTTATGCCAAGTGATACGGGCACTGAGAACTGGAATCATTATTGGACACAAGTTTTGGCTGCGCCGATGTAGGGGATGAGGGAATAAGGGATGGGAGGTGAGAGTGGGCGTATGTTTTGTTCTTGTGCTTTCTTTCCTCGATCGCCCATAGTAAGGTTGCCCATAGTAAGGTTTGAGGAGAGCGTGAGCAGGTTGAGAAATTGCGAGTGAGAGAGCCTGCTACTTTCCCCTACCTTACTTTGTCTTTTTTATAGGGAGTTTTATACCGAGCAGCTGAGAGAGAACTACACCTGGCAGGAAGTGTTTCTTCAGTAAGCGGGTTATACAGCTCCTAAAGCGACTGTGTACTGATCAGTCTGACCAGCGGGTGAAATGGCTCTGAACGTCCTGACGGGTCAATGCTGGGCGGAACTGAGCTGATTGTGGGTTCGGAAATTCCCCAAGATTAGGGATTTAGAGGGCTGCAGTACCTCAAATACGAATAAACTCGCTTAGTGTGTACCCAGTAGCCATTTAGGGAGAATTAGGGGGAGACTTAACCCCCTAAACTTCAACTCGCAGCCTGCTCTGACGCTCGCTAAAGACCTTTTTTCTTTTTGTAGAAGGGCACTCCAGCAGTGGTATGAAAATCTTCTTGTACCTTCTGGGTTAGTCGTCGGGAGACTTGGCGCACAATTTGGTTCAGGAGACGATCGCCTGTGGACTGGACTAGGGACTTGGGCAAAGCCTGGATGAAGCGGGGAAAGTGGAGGAACACTTGCAAATCGAGTTCCCATTCGACGTGGGTAATTTTGTCGGGGAGCTGTGCCCGCTCTTTTGCCGCAAAAAGCGACCGATCCGGTTCAATTTCGACAAGCTGAAGGGCTGCCTGAAAATCAACATCGTATCCGGGCGGTTCGTATCCTGGCACTGAAACCGTAGCAATGCGATAAATGCCTGCCTGCTGCGGCAGTAGATCGAGTCCGACTTTGGGTTCGACATCATAGCCAAACGCGCCAAATCGACCGACGGTAAGGGCATAACCTGTTTCCCCGATCGACTCAGACTGCATTGGATGAGCACAGCGCGGAAACCATTCCCGATGCTCATCCAGGTATTGGGCAACCATTCGCGCTTCGGCATACATTTCCATGCTGCTGGCAAACGTGCCATGAAAGCGGGTTGGCTCGCTGCTGAGGCAATCTTCGGTAGGACGACCTCGTCGGGAAAGCTGCTCCGCATTAAGGGAATGCCCTTCTGTCCGGTGGGCACTGGCTTCCAAAATCGGAGAAGCATCAATGGAGTAATGTTCTGCTGGGTTTGACTGCATACGCTCCGTTCCTGCGATAGTCCTGCAATCTTGGCTGTAGGTCGGCTTCTTTCTCGGCGCCTTTCAAGGAGGACGCGCTCCAGTTTTCCTCAGGGTTGCTTTCAACAATCCTGCCGATCGCTCTGACTGTAGATCTTAAACCTCAGGCAAACAGTCTGTCAGGGGAGAGATGAGACTAAAATCTTGTCTAGCATATCCTGTCCGAGTAAGGATGCCCTCGATCGATCTACGGATAGAAAGCTGGTAAGCATAGATTTAGCAGGGGCGACAGCGGAATGCATCCGCAAAAGCAGCGACTGATAGAGATTGTTAATTGCCAGTAACTGATTTACTGAATTTTCACTAAACTGGAGCAGCCAAGCCACAAATTTACTCTTGTAAAATTCTGAGGAGCCGGAGTTCATTATTTAAGGTCGATCGCTTAAATTCAGGATTTGACTCATTCATCAGGTAATTCGATTCTCTGATTCAATTGTTTGATTCGATCGACTCACTCAATCGTCTAATTTCTAGTAAAGGGGCAGCGTATGAAAGTGTTTGTAGCAGGGGCTACAGGTGAAACCGGACGGCGGATTGTGCAGGAACTGGTGAGCCGTAACATTTCGGTGCGAGCACTGGTGCGAAATCTAGATAAGGCAAAGCAAATTTTGCCCCCAGAGGCAGAATGCGTGGTGGGAGATGTGCTGGAACCAGAAACTCTGCGGACAGCGATGGCAGATTGTACGGTGGTGCTATCTGCGACGGGAGCCGCCCCCAGTTTTGACCCCACAGGTCCATACAAGGTGGACTATGAGGGAACCAAGCATCTTGTTGATGTGGCAAAGGAGAAGGGAATCCAGCAGTTTGTCATGGTGTCTTCGCTCTGTACCTCTCAACTGCTGCATCCGCTCAATTTGTTCTGGCTGATTTTAGTGTGGAAAAAGCGGGCAGAAGAATATTTGCAGCAAAGCGGCTTGAGCTACACGATCGTTCGACCGGGAGGGCTCAAAAACGAAGACAATACCGATGCGATCGTTATGTCTAAAGCAGACACGCTCTTTGATGGCAGTATTCCGCGATCGAAAGTCGCGCAGGTTTGTGTGGAGGCTTTATCGCAGCCAGAAGCAAAAAATAAAATCGTGGAAATTGTTGCCAAGCCCGACGCACCGGCTTTGTCCTATGAGGCGATGTTTGCGGGGGTGGCTTAGTGGATAGATTGGGAGATCGATCGGCAGGAACTCAAGGCAGCCCGACTAGGCTAGGATGGGAAAGATTTGTCCTGGTCAAGTTTAATTGAGCTGTGACTTCAAACCATCCTGAGTCTTCTGTTCCTAATTCTGTTGTTTCTGATTCTGTTGCTCCTGAGTCTTCTATTCCTGATGGCGTTTCAGGGCGATTGTCCCAGCGAAACAAAAAGTCTCCCTCTTCGGTTGGGTTGCTGCTGCGCCAGCTAACGGCAGGGTTAATTGCCCTGGGAACCGTCAGTATTCTCTGGAATGCTATTCCCTCAAAACCACGATCGAGCTTTGAGTTAGACGGCAGCAACTACCCGCCCCTCGTGAAGCAAGGCGGCGACCCCTACATCCGCGCTTTAATGCGAACGATCTCTGCGAGTGAATCGAACGGTCCCAAGCCCTATACGCTGCTGTTTGGTGGCGAACATTTTGAGGATTTTAACCAGCATCCCGATCGCTGTGTGCCGATTACAGTTGGTGTGAATCAGGGCGACTGCACCACGGCAGCCGGACGCTACCAGTTTATTACCACCACCTGGGAAGAGCAGGCAGAAAAATACCATCCTGATCCGTCTGGGCTCTGGTTCTGGCAGCACTACAGCTTTGAGCCACAGTATCAGGATGAGGTGGTCTATCGCTGGCTCAGCGACTCGGAAGTCTGGGGAGTGGATTTATCTGCGCTGCTGCAACAGGGACAGCTTTCAGAAGTACTGCAAATTCTTTCGCCCGTCTGGACTAGTTTGGGCTATGGAATTGAAACAAACGACATGAGCGATCGACTGCCGCAGCTTTATGAGGCGATGCTGCAAGAGGAACTGAGCGGCACATCGAGTTAAAAGTTCTTCTTTCCTATTAAAAGGTACTTGCTAGAATGCGGTTTTTAGAATACGGGTTTTTGTCAGCATAGGCTGTCGATTCTCGATCGTGTCCCGCATTGATTGCATCCCGCATTAATTCTCACGCTTGAGCTTCATATCTTTCCAGGGAGCTGAGCCTTTCACAGGTTGATGCCATGATTTCTGGTAAAAGTTCAGCAATCTCTTCTTGCTGACGATCGCCGATTGGCAGATGCACCGTAAACGTGGTTCCCTGGTGGCAGCCGTCGCTATGGGCTTCGATTGTGCCGTTGTGCAGTTCGACGAGCTGACGGACGATCGCAAGTCCGAGTCCTAATCCACCGTGGCTGCGAGTGGAAGAACTATCGGCTTGGCGAAAGTGATCAAAGATATAAGGTAGAAATTCTGGGTCGATGCCGATTCCCGTATCCCTGACGTGCAGCCTGATTATGCCATTAGCATTCGATCGAACCTGTAAGCTAACGTTTCCGCCTTCGCAGGTGAACTTAATTGCATTGGTGAGTAAATTCAAGAGAATTTGACGCAACCGCACTGAATCTGCTCTCACGCTTGCCACGGTCGGATCAAGCTGCACGTCGAGCCGGATCGATTTCACCTCGGCTTGGGGACGAATCGATTCTACGGTTGCCTCAATAAAAGAGGGTAGGTCGATCGGGTGAATCGACAGTTCAACCTTGCCGCGCATCAGCCTAGATACGTCGAGGATGTCTTCGATCAGCCGCACCTGAGCCTGGGCATTGTATACGATCGTTTCGAGTGCCCGTCGCATTCTAGCAGGCTCAAACTCCCGCTTCAGCAAGAGCTGCGACCAGCCCAAAATTGAGTTCAGGGGCGTTCGCAGTTCGTGAGAGACGATCGCTAAAAATTCATCTTTTATGCGGTTTGCTTCTTCGGCTTGCTGGCGAGCAACCTGAGCACGGATAAGTTCTGCGTTTTGAGCAATCAGTTGGGCTGCCTGATGCTGAACTTCGAGATTCTTTTTGAATAAATCAATAAAAACAGAGACTTTAGAAGTCAAAATGGTAGGTTCGATCGGCTTATATAAATAATCGACTGCGCCCAACGTATAGCCCTGAGAGCGCAAATCGTCGCTTTCCGCAAACGCAGTTAGAAAAATAATGGGAGTGTGCTGCGATCGACCGCGCTGACGAATGAGCCTTGCTGTTTCAAAGCCATCCATACCGGGCATCTGCACATCCAGCAGGATCACAGCGACATCATGCTGAAGTAAATATTTTAATGCGGCAGCTCCCGACTGCACTTTGACCAAGTTCTGCCCCAGGCTCTGTAATACACGCTCTAGCGTAACTAGATTTTCGATGCGATCGTCCACAAGGAGGACATTCACTTTCGATTCCGGCGTGATTAGAGAAGAAGCAGGAGTTGATAATACATGGTGGATTTGTTGAGTCATCCCTAATTTACCCTTGACAATCACGGTCGCTTGGTGATCAGGCAATTCTCCGATAGAGCTGTGCTTGAGGATCGAATAGCTCATAGCACTGCTGATACGGTGAAAACTTCAAGCTTTCCTGCTGTCCCAAGCCTAGAATCCCAAATCTCCCTAAACTGTCGTGGAATAACTGATGAATCTTTGCCTGAAGCTCAGAATTTAAGAAGGTTAAAACATTGCGACAGAGAATGACATTAAATTCATTAAAAGAAGCATCCGTCACTAGGTTGTGGGCTGCGAAGACAAGGTTCTCCTTTAGAAATGAGTGGACGATTGCACTATCGTTTCTAACTGTATAGTACTCCGAAAGCAGTTGTTCTCCCCCTGCCTGTTGATAGAGGAGTGCATACTCCTGTGTCCGTCCAAGGGTAAAAACGCCCGTTCGTGCTTGAGCGAGAGCAGATTCATTGATATCAGTTGCGTAGATGCGGCAGCGAGGATAAATGCCCTCCTCCCACAGTAGGATTGCCATTGCATACACTTCTTCCCCGGTCATGCATCCGGCATACCAGATCCGAACGGATGGATAAGTTCGCAGCAGCGGCACAACCTGAGTTCTAAATGCCAGGTAAAAGCTGGGGTCATGAAACATCCCTGTACGATTTGCAGACAGATTCAGCAAAAAACGCTCCATATAGGCACGTTCATGCAAAATCTTTTCTTGCAGTCGAGAGATGTTGGGCAGCTTGTCGGTTTGAATGAGATCTCGAATCTGACGTTTAATTAACGCGCTCGAGTAACTTCGAAAGTCGAAGCCATAGTAGCGATTCACTCCCTCTAAAAGAAGCTGAATTTCGAGATCCTCAAGTTCGGCAAGCTGCATAAGGACGGGCATAAAGGTTCCTGATAAAGCAGTTGGATTATTGGTGGAGCCAAACCCGAAGTACAGACAAGAGCTGATCGGTTTCAACAGGTTTAGTGATGTAGTCCGAAGCTCCCGATTCGATGCATTTTTCCCGATCGCCGCGCATGGCTTTTGCCGTTAACGCAATGATAGGCAGATGAGCGAATTGGGGAATTTCCCGAATGGCTTGCGTCGTTTCATACCCATCCATTTCGGGCATCATCACATCCATCAACACCAAATCAAGATCCGGGTGATTTTGTAATACGCTAATGCCTTCTCGACCGTTTTCAGCGTACAGAATCTCCATTTGATAGCGTTCTAATACACTGGTGAGGGCAAAAATATTCCGCACGTCATCATCGACAATGAGAATTTTTTTGCCTGCCAGCGTTGGATCTTGCTGCTGCGATCGTTCCAGCATTTGTCGCTGAAGGTCTGGTAGGTCTGCCTGAACCCGATGCAGGAAGAGGGCAGTTTCATCCAGCAGACGTTCGGGCGATCGGACATCCTTAAGAATGATCGTGTCAGAAATGCCTCGGAGTTCCCGTTCTTCTTGAGCCGATAGATCTTTTCCGGTGTAGATAATGATCGGCAAGTGGGCCAGGCTGGAGTCATGTTTAATCTGCTCAAGGAAGGCAAACCCATCCATGTCGGGTAGTCCCAGATCGAGCACGAGGCAGTCAAAGTGACCTGATCGCAATGTCTCAAGCGCTTCTGCACCTGTGCCGATCGCGGTAATTGCTACGTCGCTATTGCCAATCAGTTCAACCAGGCTTTGGCGTTGAACGTCATCATCTTCGACGATCAGCAAATTTTTCATCGGACGCTCGACAAACTCCTTAATGCTTGCCAGGGCGTTGAGCAATGACTCGCTGTTAACAGGCTTTTGCAGATACGCGATTGCTCCCTGCCGCAAACTGCGCTGCAATCCCTCTTCTACCGACATCATGTGGACTGGAATATGGCGGGTGTCAGCGTGATGCTTCAGCCGATCCAGCACCATCCAGCCATCGAGAACCGGAAGGCGAACATCGAGCATAATTGCGGTGGGTTTGAGCTGCTGTGCCATTTCCAGCCCGACGTTACCGCGAGTGGCGACCAGTCCCTTAAAGCCTTGCTGTCGTGCCAGATCTAGCAGAATGCCGGCAAAGTTCAGGTCATCTTCAACGATCAACAAGGTCAGGTCGCCCGGTTGAATAGAGTCTCGATCGTCTTCGATCGCCCGCTCGCGCATCAGTGCCATTGGTTCGGGCTGATTGCCTGCTGTCGCTGGTTGCCCTGCTGCTAGCACCGTGGAAGGTCGGACGATCGTGGATTGCAAGGATGAGGTAGCGAGGGTAGGAATCGGTAAACTCCAGCGTTCTCCCTCGCTTTGGGGCAGATAAAGCGTGAACGTGCTGCCGCAACCCAGCTCACTCTTAAGGCGAATTTCACCGCCTAGTAGACGGGTAATTTCTCGGCTAATCGACAAGCCTAAGCCCGTTCCCCCATACTTCCGGGAGGTTGTGCCATCTGCCTGCTGAAACGCTTCGAAGATGACCTGCTGCTTATCTGGCGCAATGCCGATTCCCGTATCAGTAACCGCAAAGGCAATTACGCGATCGGCACGATTCAGCGTTTCTTTATCAAAACTCCAGCCCCCCGTTGCGAGGCTTACGTTGAGGCTGACCTGACCCTGCTCGGTGAACTTAAAGGCGTTCGAGAGCAGGTTTTTTAGAACTTGCTGAAGCCGCTTGGCATCGGTGTACAAAGTGCGCGGCAACTGCGGATCAAAGTTCATCTGAAATTCGAGATTACGATCCTGGGCGACCTGGCGGAATGTGCGATCGAGGTGATTGCGGAAGTCATTAATCGACATTGGCTCTGTTTCGATTGACATCGTTCCCGACTCAATTTTTGCCAAATCCAGAATGTCGTTGATGAGTCCAAGTAAATCGTTTCCGGCAGAATAAATCGTACGGGCATATTCGATTTGCTTATCGCTTAAGTTGCCGTCGCTGTTTTCGGCAAAAAGTCGTGCCAGAATCAGTAAACTGTTGAGCGGCGTTCGCAGTTCATGCGACATATTTGCCAAGAATTCCGATTTGTATCTGGAACTGAGGGCAAGCTGTTCGGCTTTTTCTTCCAGCGATCGACGCGCCTGTTCAATTTCTTGATTTTTGCGTTCCACCTCCCGGTTTTGAACGGCTAATAGTTCGGCTTTCTCCTGTAATTCCTCGTTGGTTTGCTGAAGCTGTTCCTGCTGATTCTTGAGCAGTTCCTCCGAGGCTTTGAGTGACTGCGCCTGCTGTTCTAATCGCTGGTTGGTTCCCGTTAGCTCTTTCTGCTGGGTTTGCAGTTCTTCTGCCAGTGACTGCGACTGTTTCAGCAGTTCTTCAGTTCGCATACTAGCGGCAATCGTGTTGAGGACGATCGCAATACTCTCGGTCAACTGGTCGAAGAACGTTAAGTGAATGTCGCTGAACCGCGAGAACGAAGCAAGCTCGATCACCGCAGTCACCTGTCCTTCAAATAAAACAGGCAGCGCAACCGCATTCAGCGGGGTTGCTTCACCCAGTCCAGAACTAATTCTGATGTAGTCTGCTGGAACTTCAGTCAGGAGAATGCGCTCCTTTTCTAAAGCGCACTGCCCGATTAGTCCCTGTCCTAGCTCGAAGCGGTTGCCTAAGTGCTTGCGCTCTTTGTAGGCGTAGGTGCTGATCAGCTTGAGATAGGACGTGTGGGTTTCGTTGGCTTCCATCAGGTAAAAGACCCCGTGTTGCGCCGAAACCAGCGGAGCCAATTCGGACAGAATCAGCTTGGACACTGTTTCAAGGTCGCGCTGCCCCTGCAACATACGGGTGAATTTCGCCAAGTTGGTCTTGAGCCAGTCTTGCTCGGTGTTCTTCTGCGTTGTTTCGCGCAGGTTGGCAATCATCTGGTTGATGTTGTCTTTGAGGACTGCCACTTCCCCTTTTGCTTCGACGGAAATCGATCGCGTCAAATCGCCCTTAGTCACCGCTGTTGCTACTTCGGCGATCGCTCGCACCTGCGTCGTTAGATTCGCTGCCAGCTCGTTCACGTTATCGGTCAAATCGCGCCAAGTTCCCGATGCTCCCGGCACTTTTGCCTGTCCACCGAGTTTTCCTTCGCTTCCTACTTCTCGGGCAACGGTCGTAACCTGTTCGGCAAACGTTGCCAGCGTGTCAATCATTTCGTTGATAGTGTCGGCTAACGTTTCGATTTCGCCTTTGGCATCTAGCATCAGCTTGAGCTTCAGGTTTCCGTTCGCCACCGCTGTCACCACTCGCGCAATGCCTCGCACCTGGGCTGTAAGGTTGCTTGCCATCGAGTTCACATTGTCAGTGAGATCCTTCCAGGTTCCTGCAACGCCAATCACCTGCGCCTGACCGCCCAGCTTGCCTTCGGTTCCTACTTCCCGTGCCACCCGTGTTACTTCCGAGGCAAAGGAACTGAGCTGATCCACCATGGTGTTAATGGTGTTTTTCAGATCGAGAATTTCACCTTTCACATCCACGGTGATTTTCTTGGAGAGGTCCCCGTTCGCGATCGCCGTTGCCACTTCGGCGATGTTTCGTACCTGTGCGGTCAGGTTGCCTGCCATTGAGTTCACGTTATCAGTCAAATCCTTCCAGGTTCCACCCACGCCGCGGACGTATGCCTGCACCCCGAGTTTTCCTTCGGTTCCCACTTCCCGTGCCACCCGTGTTACTTCCGAGGCAAACGAGTTGAGCTGATCCACCATGGTGTTAATGGTGTTTTTCAGCTCCAAGATTTCGCCTTTCACATCCACGGTGATTTTCTTGGAGAGGTCTCCGTTTGCCACCGCCGTTGTCACTTCGGCGATGTTTCGTACCTGTGCGGTTAAGCTGCCTGCCATGAAGTTCACGCTGTCGGTCAGGTCTTTCCAGGTTCCGGCTACGCCTTTTACTTCCGCCTGCACGCCGAGTTTTCCTTCAGAACCCACTTCCCGTGCCACCCGTGTTACTTCTGAAGCAAACGAGTTGAGCTGATCCACCATCGTGTTGACCGTATTTTTCAGCTCCAGGATTTCGCCTTTCACATCCACGGTAATTTTCTTCGACAAATCCCCATTTGCCACCGCCGTTGTTACCGCCGCAATATTTCGTACCTGTGCGGTTAAGCTGCCTGCCATGAAGTTCACGCTGTCGGTCAGGTCTTTCCAGGTTCCGGCTACTCCGCGTACATCTGCCTGTACCCCGAGTTTTCCTTCAGAACCTACTTCCCGCGCCACCCGTGTTACTTCCGAGGCAAAGGAACTAAGCTGATCCACCATGGTGTTAATGGTGTTTTTCAGCTCCAGGATTTCGCCTTTCACATCCACGGTGATTTTCTTCGACAAATCCCCATTTGCCACCGCCGTTGTCACTTCAGCAATGTTTCGTACCTGTGCGGTCAGGTTGCCTGCCATCGAGTTTACGCTGTCGGTCAAATCCTTCCAGGTTCCCGCTACTCCGGGCACATCTGCCTGCACGCCGAGTTTTCCTTCAGTTCCTACTTCCCGCGCCACCCGTGTTACTTCTGAAGCAAAGGAGTTGAGCTGATCCACCATCGTGTTGACGATTTGAGCCGTTTGCAGAAACTCGCCTTGCAGCCGTTTGCCGTCAATTTCGGTGGCGATCGTCTGCGTCAAGTTTCCAGTGGCAACCGCCCGAATTACTCGCGTGGTTTCAGTCATCGGCTGCACCAGATCAGTGATCAGCGCATTGACCGAGCCGATCGATGCCTTCCATGCTCCCTTCGCATTCTGGAGCGAGGCGCGTTCGCTAATTTTGCCTTCCTTACCAACCACCTGGCTAATGTGTTCCAGTTCAGTTGCCATGTGCTCATTCATCTCAATGATGTCGTTGAGCGTATCGGCGATCTTGCCTGCAATACCGGTCTGGTCGAGTGGCATCCGAGCAGAGAAATTACCCTTTTTTATTTCAACCAGCGTTTTGAGGAGCTGCTGGAGATCGAGGGTATCGGAATTGGGGGTGCGAGAAGCGGTGGTCATAGCGGGTGTAACTTTCGCGGTAGGTCAGGATGAGTACGTCACTGGCTAGAAGTCCTGCCACAGGCATACATCGATTCATTATCCCTGCTTCGTTCAGGTCGATCGCTTCTACCTATGGGCGTAACTTTGTCTTTACTCTACCTTAGGCTAGAGGACGCTGATTGAGGCGCAGCTATTATTTGTGATAGCCCAAATTTTAATTTCAACTCTGCTCTCGATTCTGCTCTCAAAAGTTTGCTCTTTCACTGCTGAATCAAAAGCTTAATCTTCGTTAGCGTTTAATTCATAGCGAAAAAAATTGGTGGCATGGATTAAGAGGAGGGTTGAAAAGCGATTGCTGTTACCCGAACCATCCCCGATACGGAATTAACTTTGAGGGGAACCGAGCCATCTCTCCTCACGCTCAAAGTTCCTCAGCATTTGGGGGTATGGGGACAACCCAGCACTTTTGATACTTTTTAAACATTCTCTTAGATTAAGCTAAGGACATAAAGCTGAGGAAAGTGCTCCCGATCGGTCAGCACTCGGTTTGAATCATTAAGCGAATCAAGGAATTGTTGCTTGTCAAATCAGCCTTTTAACGAAACCCTTAACACTGAAGATTTCAATCATCTGATTGAGGCTGTGGTCAAAGCGGTTTTAAAAGTCGGACAAACCCATGATTTAGAAGAGGCGATTGTGATTCGGGATGAATTGCATCGGCTTCCCGACACGCTGCTGACGGAAGTCTTAAATCAAGTCATCTTGCATTTGGTTCCGATCGATCCGCTGCTTTGTCGCTGGTTTATTATCGATGTTTTTCTGCGCGACGCTCCGCCAGAAGGGAGAGCAGATGTTGCAGAACGAATTAATCTGCTGCTGGCGGATCTCCAGTCTCCTCAGTCGGAATAGGCTCGGTAGAGTAGCGTCTTTAAGGATGAAAGCTTTAAGGATGAAAGAAAAACGCTGCCCCAATCACCACGTAAGTCGCTAACAGCAGCGTTCCTTCCAGCCAGTTCGATCGCCCATCGGCACTGACCGAATTGGCAATAAACACTGCCACTGCAACGGAAACCAGTTCAAACGGATTAAAGTTGAGATCCATCGGCTGTCCCCAGAAATAGCCTGCGATCACCAGCACGGGGGCAACAAACAGCGCGATTTGCAGACTCGATCCCACGGCGACTGAAACTGCCAGATCCATCTTGTTTTTCACGGCAACGACCACCGCTGTTGCATGCTCTGCCGCATTGCCAATAATCGGCAGCAGCACAATTCCGGTAAACAGTTCGGTCAGCCCTAGCTGTTTTGTGGCTTCCTCTAGGGAACCAACCAGTATTTCTGACTCGATCGCCACCAGAACGGTCACAACCAGCAGCACCCCCACCCATAGCAGCAGATTGGGTTTTTTGCCTTCGGGGACGAGTCCTTCTCCTTCTTCTTCGGCAATCCCCACATCATATAGATAGCTGTGCGTTTTCATCGAGAACAGCAGCGTGAGCAGATACACCGTGATCAGCGCAATGGCAACCACGATCGACAGCTTTTGCAGCGTCAGTTGATCAATGCTCGGAGAGGTATAGTCCACTGCCGTCGGCAAAAGCATTGCCACCACTGCCAAATTCATTGTTGAAGCATTAATGCGGGCGATCGTTGGCTCAAAGCTTTGTTCTTTGTGGCGCAGTCCACCCAGCAGCATCGAGAAGCCCATCACCAGCAGCAAATTGCCGATAATCGACCCCGTGAGGCTGGCTTTGACCACGTTTACAACACCGCTTTTCAGGGCAACCAGCGCGATGATTAGCTCTGTAGCATTGCCAAAGGTCGCGTTTAGCAAACCGCCGATCGAGGGCCCAGTGACGATCGCGATTTCTTCAGTTGCAGTTCCCATCCAGGCTGCCAGGGGCAGGATCGCCAGACAGGCACTAATAAAAATCACCAGTGCTCCCCAGTGCAGCGCGTCGGCAAGAACCGAAATGGGCACAAAGACAAGTAAGACAGTAAAGATGAGATTCTTAAGGTTCATCGGTTTCTCAAGAGGCTCCTGAGGGTTTGCGTGCAGTATTCCCAAGAATCATGGCACGCTTCAGCTTCACTCAGCCACCCACTCGCCCCCAATCCACCGCTCTGCTAGGCTGCCACCGTCTCCGCCTCAAACCACGATCGATCGAACTCACAGCCCAGGTGCTCTTGAATTCGCAAAATGTCGTGCTCGGCGTTGCCCAAACAGGTGGTTGCACCCGGAGAAGGCGTGATGTTGAACCGAATACCATTGCCCGGATCGATTTCTGCCTGTCCCAAAATCAGCTTGCGCTGGGTGCGATCGATTAACTGCGGACGAATGCCGCCCACGCCGCGAGCAAACTCCAGATCCTCAAGCTGCAACGAAGGCACAATCTTTCGCACATCCTGGAGGAACAGGCGGCGATCGACCACGGGCATTTCAAACGCCATGTTTTTGAAGATGTAATTGCGAATGTCCCGCACTTTGAACAAATCCCATAGCACTGCCATCACGGTTGAATCGAGCCGCAGCACTTGCAGGTAATCGAAGGCAGTTTTCCAGTCATATCGCTCCAGCAGGGGCATGGGCAGCGCAGTCGGACCAAAGCGCGTTTTGCCGGGAACCGTGACATCAGGATCGCCGTGAATCGCGGCAAAGGGCAGCTTGTCGTTCTGCACCGTGTAGACCTTACCGTTCAGCACTTGCGGCGTGAAGTAGAAATTACCCGCGATCGGCAGACAGGAATATTCCAGCCCAATGCCCATTTTGTGAGCAAACAGCAGGCTGTGTCCCCCTGCAGAAACCACAACAAAGCGAGCGGTCAGCGTTTCATTGGGCGTGACAATGCGGTAATTCGCTCCTGCCGTTTCGATCGCCTGCACTAGCGTACCCAGCTTCAGGTCGATCGTTTTGCCTTCGACGGTTTGCGCCAGCTCGACAAACGACTGCGATAGTGCCCCGTAGTTCACCGCGGTATATTCATCCTGAATCCCGATCGCCACCAGTTCTTCTGGTCGAGCTTGTCCATTGACCTGCACCACATGGGGTTCGACTTCGGCAATCTGGGATTTTTCGAGCAGACTCATTCCAGTGAAGTGGGGCTTGAACTGCTCGTATCGCTGCCGCAAAAATTCACACTCCTGGGAACCAACACCCAGCACCATCTTGGGAAACTTGTAAATCACCCGATCGCGCATCTCATCAGACAATTCTGCGCCGTAGCGCACTACCATCTGCGCCGATCGCCGCACTTTCAACGCCTTTTCCAGGCTGTAGTTGGTTTCAATATCTCCGCAGTGAATAGTCTGGCTATTGTTCGTCGCCTTGGAGTTTACTGCTGCCACGCCACTATATTTTTCAACCAGCGCAACTCGCTTCAGGTCGGTAAACTTTGCCAGCGAATATAGCAGGGCAGTTCCCGCAACGCCTCCCCCAATTACAACAACGTCATACAGTTGGCTGGTCATTCCGCTCTCGTTGGTTTCTACTCGGTTGATTTTTACTCTTTTTATTATTGTAGAGATTTTCCGATCGCTGCTCATCCGCAAACGGTCGGAGGTTCATAACATTTCAGCCTAGCATTCGAATCTGCCTAGCAAGCGAGCCATTCGATCGGCTCTTTGTCGTAATGTGCTGATTGA
>NZ_JACJOR010000455.1:0-43833 GCF_014695615.1 Leptolyngbya sp. FACHB-711 | reverse complement strand
CGCTGCTCCGGTTGATCGCAGGTTTGGAAATGCCCGACTCCGGGCGAGTTTTTCTCACAGGTCGGGATGCCACTTACCAAACGGTGCAGGAGCGCAATATTGGCTTTGTGTTCCAGCACTATGCCCTGTTTAAGCATATGACCGTCCGCAAGAATATCGCCTTCGGATTGGAGATTCAAAAGTATCCTAAGGCGAAGATTAAGCATCGCGTTGAAGAATTGCTTGATCTAGTGCAGTTGAGCGGATTGGGCGATCGGTATCCCAGTCAGCTTTCCGGGGGGCAGCGGCAGCGGGTCGCTCTGGCACGGGCACTAGCGGTTGAACCAAAAGTTCTGCTGCTAGATGAGCCGTTTGGCGCACTGGATGCACGGGTGCGAAAGGATCTGCGGGTATGGCTGCGCCGTCTGCACGATGAAGTTCACGTCACAACAGTTTTTGTAACCCACGATCAGGAAGAAGCGATGGAAGTTTCTGATGAAATTGTGGTGATGAACGAGGGCAAAGTTGAGCAGGTTGGTACGCCTGCCCAAATCTACGACCATCCGGCTTCTGCATTTGTCATGAGCTTTATTGGTCCGGTCAACGTGCTGCCCAGCACCTCCCGCATTTTTGCAGCGAACGGCTTTGACTCTCCTCATCCCGAAGTCTTTTTACGTCCTCAAGATGTTTTGATCGACGTGAATCCAAACGGCACTTCTACGCCTGCACGAGTCAGCCGCATTATTCATCTGGGTTGGGAGATTCAGGCAGAGCTAACCCTTGATGATGGACAAGTTGTCACGGCTCACTTGACGCGAGAACGATTTGATGAATTAAACCTTGCTCCCAGTCAGCGCGTGTATGTGAAGCCCAAGGAAGCAAAGGCGTTTCCGCTCTACTACTCAATTTAGTCTGTTTCAGACGTCTGTTTCGGCAAGGTTAGGTGTCAGGGGTTCGGTCCCTTTCTTTGAGGGATGGGGATCGGGCGAGGACTTGCACATCCATCGTTTCTTCTCAAGCCGCCTCTAAGTGCTGCTGCAATTTTTCTCTTGAAGTTAGTTCCTCTTTCTTTAGCGATCGATAAACTTGCGATTGAGTAATTGGACTTCGCATTGTATAAAGTGTGAGTCAGAGGCTGCGATCGATCTCCCTCAGAGGAACTATTGCATCGCGCCCGACTGAACTCAAGGGAAGGGGAAGGATGATGAAACTTGGATTGTGGCGTTCCATTGGGAAAAACATTTTGCAACTGCGGAGCAATCGCCGCCGCTGGCTTCAATTCGCCGGGCTCTTCACCGTTTGCCTGGTGCTGTCGGTGAGCTGTGGACGGACTCAGCCCGTTGCTTCAACTTCGGCAGGCGACACTGGAAATGGGCGGGTGACAATGGGCACAACCTTGGAGGTGCGGACGATCGATCCTGCTGATGCCTATGAAACGTTTCCCGGCATTTTGCTTTATAACCTGGGCGATCGGCTTTATACCTACAAATCGGGAACGACTGAGCTAGTGCCTCAGCTTGCGTCTGCCCTGCCCGAAGTCAGCAGCGATGGCTTGACCTACACAATTCCCTTGCGCGAAGGGGTCACGTTCCACGACGGCGAACCGTTTAATGCCGAGGCGATGGCATTTTCAATCCAGCGATTCATCGAGAATGGCGGACGACCTGCCTTCCTGATGTCCGACAGAATTGACACCGTTACCGCAACGGGCACGAGTGAACTCACGATCAAACTCAAGCAGCCTTTTGCCGCCTTTCCCGCCATGCTGACTTTTTCGGGGATGACTCCGGTTTCTCCTAAAGCCTATGAGCTTGGCGCCGGCAAATTTAAGCCCGATACGTTTGTGGGCACGGGTCCGTATAAGCTGGCGCAGTTCGGCACAGACTCCGTGCGGTTGGACGTGAACGAAAATTACTGGGGCGATAAACCTGCCAATCAGGGCGTTGATATCCAGGTCATCAGCAGTCCGGCGAACCTGTATAACACCTTCCGCACGGGCGGACTCGATGTTGCCTATCAAACCCTTGACCCCGATCAGATCCGCAGTCTGGTGAGCGAAAAAGATAAAGGCGGCTGGCAGGTGATCGAGGCGGGCACGAATACGATCAACTACATGGTGCTCAACCAGAAAGCCAAACCTCTGGACAACGTGAAAGTGCGGCAGGCGATCGCCGCCCTGATCGATCGCAAGCTGTTAGTCGATCGTGTTTTTCAAGGACAGGCAGAACCCCTCTATAGCCTCGTTCCCAACACATTTCCAGTATCCAAGCCTGTATTTGAGACGCAGTACGGCGACGGCAACTACGAGAAAGCTAAAACGCTGCTGCAAGAAGCCGGAATTACTGAAGCAAATCCGCTCGATTTAGAAATCTGGTATTCCTCAACTTCCACCACGCGCAATCTCATTGCATCGACTCTGAAAGCGGCGATCGAGCAAAACCTGCCCGGACTGGTCAACGTCAAGCTGGACAGCGTTGAGTCCGCCACCCTGTTCGACAACCTTGACAAAGGAACCTATCCTACGGTGCTGCTCGACTGGTATCCCGATTTCTACGATGCTGATACCTTCGTCCAGCCCTTCCTTTCCTGCGACAAAGGCTCTGCGGCGGCGGGCTGTCAGGAAGGTCAAAGCCAGGCTGGAGGCTCTTTCTACTTCAGCGATCGAGCAAACAAACTGGTAGAACAGCAGCGCATCGAACAAGACCCTAAAGCCCGCGACCAGCTCTTGGGGCAGCTTCAGGATCTCTCAGCCACCGACGTGCCCTACATCCCCCTCTGGCAAAGCAAGGACTATGTGTTTGCTAAAGGCAATCTCCAGGGCGTTAGCATTCAGCCGACGCAGCAGTTTTTGCTGTGGCAGATCAAGAAGTAGGTGGGGGGATGAGTACCCAGAGCATGTAAAAAGCTGCATTGATTCCTGGCTCCATCCCTAACTTATTCCCCACTCATCACTCCTCTACCCCTTCACTCCTTTACCCCAAAATGTCCCGCTCCACCGCCCTCCGCACCTACGTCTTCTCCCGCCTGCTGCTCGCGCCGCTCATGATCTGGACGATCACCACGCTGATCTTTCTGCTGCTGCGATCGACTCCTGGTGATCCGATCGATGTGCTGCTAGGTCCGCGTGCTTCGGAAGCGGCTAAGCAAGAACTCAGGACAAACCTGGGATTAGATGCTCCTTTGTGGCTTCAGTATTTGCACTATCTGGGGGATTTGCTGCGGCTGGATCTGGGCACTTCGTTGACCAGCCAGGGTCAGTCGGTCTGGAATATTATTGGGGCACATTTTCCGGCAACGGTGGAGCTAACTTTGTTTAGCATGATTGTTTCGGTCGTGGTTGGGGTAACGATCGGGGCACTGGCAGCCTCAAAGCCGAACACGCCGATCGATGTGGGGGGAAGACTCTTTGGCATTTTTACTTATGCCGTGCCGATGTACTGGTTTGGAATGCTGTTGCAGCTTGTGTTTGCGGTGCAGCTTCAATGGTTTCCGATCGGCACTCGCTTTCCCTTATCAATCCAGCCGCCGCCTGCCCTGACGGGACTTTATACGATCGACAGTCTGCTGAGCGGCAGTTTCGCGCAGTTTTTGACTAGCCTTTATTATCTGACTCTACCAAGTCTGACTTTGGGACTGCTGCTAAGCGGCATTTTTGAGCGCATGGTGCGGGTCAACCTGAAGCAAACGTTGAAGGCAGATTATGTCGAGGCGGCACGAGCAAGGGGCATTCCAGAACGACGAATCGTTGTGGCACACGCGCTAAAAAATGCCATGATTCCGGTGATTACAGTTCTGGGGCTGACCTTTGCTTCTCTGTTGGGCGGCGCGATTTTGACTGAAGTAACTTTCTCATGGCCCGGTCTAGCAAATCGGCTATATGAGGCAATTTCCCAGCGCGATTATCCAGTGGTGCAGGGGGTGATGGTGTTCTTCTCGGTGATTGTGGTGTTTGCTAGTATTGCGATCGACATTATCAATGCCTATATTGATCCCCGCATTCGCTATTAATTGATTGCTGGGTTTAATTTTTTAATTAATTGCTTGTTTAGAATGCGATTTGAATTGCAATTATTGCAATTGAGGCAGTGCGAGTTGAATTCTAACGATTGACTGAACTGCAAGCGGGATGAACAGCGAACCCACCGTGAGAAAATTTGAAATGTCTGCAACAGACGGTTAGCGTGCCTGCAAGTTGCGGTAGGCTGCGGTGTGATATCTTGCCGAGTCGGTTTCTGCCTGTTGCGGAACAGCTTGATCGGTTGAATGAGTGGCACCCTGCTGGAGGGGTTCTTGCGAAGCTTCTGAGGAATTCTGTGCAGTTTCGGTGCTCGGAGTTAACCAAACAACCTGCCGCTGATTGGGATCAACCCGATAGCTTTGTTCCTGCATAATGCTGCTCGCCTGCTGCGGGTCAAGCTGGCGATCGAGATCTGCCTGCAAGATATCAACGCGCTGTTGAACTTCTGTGACTTCAGCTTGGAGCTGGCTCAACTCTTCTCGCTGCTGAAGGTTGTAGGGAATCAGCTTTGCTAATGCAATGATTGCAACTCCTGCCAGTAGCCCGTTGACTGCTAGCTTCACCGTAATTTCTGTCACCACCGTCTGATGCGATCGGGGGCGAGGACGCTGCCGCAAACGTGGTTTTACTCGACGCTGAGGTGGGGAGGCAGCAGGTGGCAAAGGTTGAAGTGCATTCATACAACGTCGCTATTTCGTAACAGGAGCAGTTCGATCGATTCTGTCGCTTTAACTCAGTCGCTTTAATTAAGCTAATATGCCCCGCTTGCCACGGGCTCTATCAAAGCTCATAAATCAAAGCCCCATTGAAGCGCGAAATTCTAACAGGGTCAATGCCTTTTGATAGATTTAATCTGAGCTTTATTGGCTAGACATTACTAACCAACCAATCGCCTCTTTTCTCGATCGCTCGACCAGGAGAAATAAAGACAGCAGCCTAACTTTAGCTTAGTTCTAGCACTGATTTCGCCAGGAAAAATATTTTTTTGTTCTTTTTCTTTAAACAGCATTAGCTTGAATAATCTAATACGTTTGAACTACTTGTAATTAATACATTTGCACTAAATTCAAGTGATACTCAAAACACAAAATTATCCACGTACTAAGCATACGTATTACACGGATTAAGTGAAGCACAGGCACTAATTATCAGGTGTGGTTAAGTTTCTGAAGCGATGGCGTTTCTAAATATAAGCAGCTGTTTTAACAAGTTATTCCTGAAACCTAAATTGTCTCTCTCACCTGAATTCCAGCGAGTTTCCCTGATTTGTATCTCAAAGTTTCCCGAAGTTGGGAATTTAGGGAACAATGCAGCCCTTTTGTTTGATGCTTTTCAAGCATCGTGTAGAACATTTTCAGTAAGACATTCATGCAAAACTCAGTAAGACACTTCATGCAAAACAGAGAGCTATCCCAAAGCCTCATCCCGAAATCGAAAAAATCGATCGCAGACGAATGCTCGTAGACAACTCTCTGTTGAAGTTTAGATTGAGCTTAGATTTAACCCGAAGTACCAGTGTGCGCTCCAGGCAGGTTGTTCGGCAAGGTAACGATCGTCTAATCGTCCCTGCTTCCCTGTCCCGTTTACTGTCTTATTAAACTGTTCTGTTTACTTGTACAGTTCAGTGGACAGGCGGAATGCCATCACAGCGGGAATGAGGGCAATAACCAGGGCAACATAGACTTGAGTATCCGATAGTGACATAAGCTAAAGGACTCCTGATATGAAGATTGATGGGATGATCAATGCGAAATTAGCGCGGTTTACGAGTGTAAACGCAGACCAACGCTACATTAATGTCGGCTAAATCACTGCATTTCGGAATGATTTGTCACATGATGTAACAGAAGCGATCGTGTAATCCAGCGCAGTCCAGTGCAACCCATCCCTAACAGCAAACCGTATTAGTAAAATACCCCTCTCTAAAGTGGCAAGCCACGAAAAGATGAGGCATCATCAGTTCTAAATATGTTTGACTTTAATTTCACTCTACCCTCCCGGTTAAATCCTCGCTTGGAAAGTGCTAAACCTACCCGACTTCAGTTTGAGCGTCAGCTAAGGCGTGTGCAGCGAGATGTGCTGCGGATGGGTGCTTTGGTGGAAAATTCCTGCTGGCTGGCACGCAGAGCATTGTTCGATCGTGACCTGGAAGCCGCGCAGCAAATTGCAATTCAGGACAAACAAATCGACCAGCTTTATCGCCAGATTGAGCTGGACTGCGTCAACTTAATGGCACTTCAATCTCCGGTGACGCAAGACCTGCGCCTGCTCAGCGCAATGATGCAGCTTGTTCGCGACCTGGAGCGAATTGGAGACTACGCCGAAGATTTGGGCGAGATTGCAATTAAGCTGTTTCCCTATCCGGTGCATTCCTGTATGGAGCGGGTGAAAGTGATGCTCGATCGCTGTCGGGCAATGCTGGCGATGGGGCTGGCTGCGCTATCTGACCTGGATGCTGAGTCTGGGTTAGATATTAAGATGAAAGATGATGCGGTTGATGATGATTATGCTTCGCTCTACAACCTGCTGGCACACCAGACGGATGTACCCGGCGTTATTGAGCCGATCGTGCTGCTGGTGCTGGTGATTCGTCATTTAGAGCGAATGGCAGACCATGCCACCAATATTGGTAAGCGAGTTGCTTATATCGTGACGGGGCAGCGTTAAAAATTCTGCTTTCGCTCTATGTTCCGATTGCAAATTGTGCATAGAATAAAGTTGGTGCAAAAAATGGTCAAGTTTAGCACTCGCTTCAATTCCCGTTTTGCTTTCCATACTCTACTGATACGCCTCCTGAACGATCTGGCTTTACGGCAACTATGACATCTTGCTAGAGGCATCTTGCTAGAAAGCTGGACGGAGTGTAGCAGTGCAAAGGGAAGATGGCTCGGAAAGCAGTCGGTCTGAATGTGAAACTTCGCGACCCAGGGTTTAGTCGAGAAATGAAATCGATCGAAGCTCACGCCGATGAGTTTTTGAGATTTCCTTCCGGCTGAGCAGGTCGATCGGTACAAAATCATTGCAGAATCTGTGATTCGCTCTAATGTTCAGAGTGGAGAGCAGTGGTTGAAGCGCAACAGGTAATGGCTGAGCCCTCCAGGAAATTCTGATTTCTGAGCTTGGCGCACCAGACCGAGCTACTAAAACCTGCTGCTTGCTGAACGGTCTATGCAGCTAGCCAGGTTGACCCGGTTAGGGAACCCCCCACCCCATTGAGGATCAGTCGCTACATGGAATTCACAATTGCCGAGCTACTCGCAAACTTTACAGACGATAAGCTGGTTGCGCCGAAAGCACTGGAAAAAAAGCTGAACTGCAAGGATGAAGCGAGCATTCGCAGGCTGCAAATCGTGCTAGATGCTTTAGAACGGGTCGGCATCCTGGTGAAGGATCGGGGCAAATATCGCCGCATTTTTGAAGACGATGTGGTCGAGGGCAAACTGCGCTGCTCTAGTAAAGGTTTTTGCTTCGCGATTCAGGATGTGGAAGGATCGGAAGATATCTACATTCGCGAATCTCACCTGAATAGCGCCTGGAATGGCGATCGCGTTTTGGTGAAAGTCACAAAAGAAGGAACCCGTCGTCGCAGTCCCGAAGGCGAAGTGCGGCTGATTCTCGATCGGGCAAATTCTTCGATTCTGGCGCGGGTGAAACAGGCGGAAGAAAGCTTTCGAGCTACGCCGCTCGACGATCGCCTGCTATTTGAGGTCGAGCTAAAAGCCAACGGCACGAATTTAGAGGAAGCGATCGACCAGTTGGCTCACGTGGAAATTGTGCGCTATCCGCTTGGCTCCCATCCACCGTTGGGCAAGCTTGCGCTGGTGCTGGGCAGTGACGCTCAGGCGGCTTCTGAATATGTGATTGTCTGCTGTAAGCACGATCTGCCGCGTGATTTTCCCGAAGCCGTGCTGCAAGCTGCCAAAGGGTTGCCCAACAAACTGCGAAAAGCGGACTTCAAAGGACGGGTCGATTTGCGCGATCTGCCCACGATTACGATCGACGGCAAAACGGCGGGTCATGCGATCGACGACGCGCTGACGCTGGAGAAAATTGGGGATGACGAGTGGCTGGTCGGCATTCATATCGCCGATATCTCCTACTACATCGAGCCAGACACCGAGCTGGACATCGAAGCGCGACGACGGGGCACCTCGATTTATCTGGGCGATGAAGTGATTCGGATGCTGCCAGAGCGGGTGCATCAATCCTGTTCGCTGGCTCCAGAGCAAGACCGATTGGCAGTTTCGGTGCTGATTCGTGTGAATGGTCAGGGTGAGGTGCAGGAGTTTGAGCTTCAGCCCACCGCGATCCGAGTTGATCATCGGCTCGACTATCAGCAAGTGCAGGCGATCGTGCAGCGGCACGACTCTCCCGAAGCGGCGGCTGCCCGTCCTCCTGCCTATCCGCTCCCACCTTTGGAGGAACTAGAGCCATACCAGGCGGTGTTTGAAATGCTCGATCAGCTCTTTAAGCTGAGCCAGGCGATTCGTGCCCAGCGGCACAACCGGGGTGCGTTTGACCTCAATCTGCCGGAAAAAGTCTTTCCTGATGAGGCAAACCCGGAACTGAGCCAGTTTCTTTCGACCAAGTTTCAGTACGACGACGAAGGGGCACTGGGTGCAATGGTGGTGTCTGCCTTTCTGCCTGCCCGATCGATCGTCACAGAACTGATGCTGTTGGCAAATCAGCTTGTTGCCTCCCACCTGATCGAGCTGCAAGTTCCAGCGATCTACCGGGTTCACCGCACTCCCGATCCTAGCGATGTGCAGGAGTTGCTCAAACTAGTCAGCAATATGGGCATTGATGCTCATCTGGCACAGGAGGACGCAGTACATTCGCGGGACTATCAGCGATTAGTGCAGGAATTTGCCGAATCGAAGACTGAAAAAGTGCTGACCTATCTGCTCCTGTCCACCTTCAAGCCTGCGGTCTACAGCACCATGCCGGGCCCTCACTTTGGCTTGGCACTAGAAAAGGGCTATGCCCACTTCACTTCACCCCTGCGTCGCTACCCGGATCTGCTGGTGCATCGCGTTATCCACGCCATCTTTGAACACGGACGCGATCGACGCACCACGCGATCGAAGGATCGGGTTAACCTGAGAAGCAGTTCGTGCCACGGCAAAATTTCCTGGAACGTATTGCCTACCGACCTTCAGGCAGAGCTGGAAGAAAGATTTGCCGCCGTTGTCGTGCATCTGACCGAGCAGGAAAAGCTGGCGCAGGAAGCCGAAGCCGATCTGGAAGGGCTAAAAAAAGCCGAGTTTATGCAGCAGCATACGGGCAAAGTCTTTCACGGGCTGATTACGGGGGTACAGTCCTACGGTTTCTTTGTGGAAATCGAAGAGCTGCTTGTCGAGGGTCTGGTTCACGTCAGTTCGCTGAAGGATGACTGGTACGAATATCGATCGCGACAGCAAAAGCTCGTCGGTCGCAAAAATCGCAAGCAGTATAAGTTGGGCGATCGCGTCGAAGTGCAGGTCAAGAGCGTGGACTACTATCGTCAGCAGATTGACCTGGTGGCTGTGGGTGGCGGTAGTCAGGCAACCGAAGAAGAACTGGATGAGCCTGTGTCTGCTGAAGAAGCCGAGCTACCGGAAGAAATGCTGGAACTGGAAGCAGAGCTAGAAGAAGCAGAGCTAGAAGAAGCAGAGCTAGAAGAGTAAAAGAGAAAAAAAGAGAACAATAGGGCGCGATCGGGCAGAGGATAAAGCATGGATTATATGAATGACGAGGATAAGCATCCCTGGAAGATTCCTCCTCGAACCGCCTGGAAGTGTCAAGATGAAGAAGTGTAACAACTTCAATTCCTGTGTCTAATTCTTCGTCTTCTCCATCTCTGCCGCTCATTCTGGGCGTAACGGGTGCTTCGGGCTTAATCTATGCGGTGCGTGCCCTCAAGTTTCTCTTGCAGGCAGATTATGCGATCGAGCTAGTCGCATCCAAATCGACCTACATGGTCTGGCAGGCAGAACACCAGATCCGAATGCCCGTTGAGCCAGTTCAGCAAGAGCAGTTTTGGCGACAGCAGGCAGGGATTGAAACCGGAGGCAAACTGCGCTGTCATCCCTGGGGCGATGTGGGAGCCAATATTGCCAGCGGTTCGTTTCGTACCCTGGGCATGGTGATTTTGCCGTGCAGCATGAGTACCGTGGGCAAGCTGGCAGCCGGACTGAGTGCCGATTTGCTGGAACGTGCCGCCGATGTGCAGCTTAAAGAAGGTCGCAAACTCGTGATTGTGCCGCGTGAAACGCCTTTTAGCCTGATTCACCTGCGAAATCTCACCACGCTTGCCGAAGCCGGAGCCAGAATTGTGCCTGCTATTCCTGCCTGGTATCACCATCCGCAGACGATCGAGGATCTGGTGGATTTTGTGATTGCCCGTGCCCTCGATCAGTTCAACCTAGACTGCGTTCCCCTTAAGCGATGGCAGGGACGCGGTGTGGCAGAAGCCGAACCCATCGACTCTTAATGCAGGGAATTTCCTCAAGAAAGATAGACTTGAGACAAAATCGCTCAGCAAAACCCTGCCCATGATTCGACTCCTGCTCCTGCTTGCTATTCTGGGGAGCCTTGCCCTCTTTGCAGTCCAAAACCTGGCTCCTGTGCCGCTGGTCATTTTGGGAGTCCCGACCCTGGCGATTCCGCTTGCCTTTTGGGTGATTGGGGCGATCGGGGCAGGCGCATTGACAACGATTGTAATGGCAGGCTTAATCGAGCTCTCCCGTCCGGTGAAGCGGGTTGCTGCGGCTCCTCGACCGGAGAATCGTCCGATCGGCGATCGTTTTCGCCGCTTTCGCACCGGAGGATGGTCAGCCGCTTCGACAGAAACAGGGCGATCGACTCCTCGTAAGCCCAGCAATCGCAGCGATGATTGGGACGCGCCAGCACAGGATTCTGCTGCCTGGGATGACTGGGAAGAACCCGCCCCTCGCTCTACCCCCTTCCAAGGCGCACAAACTCCCGCGCGCGATCGAGAAGACCCCGCCTGGCAAGACTGGCAGGGCTATGAAGACGCTCCTCGTCGTCAGCCGCCTCCGGATGCCGAGCCAATCCCCTATCGCAAAGGCTTTGAGCCTCGCACTGAGTTTGAAACTGATCAGCAGCCCATGAGCCGATCGCAATCGGGTTCTGTCTATTCTTACAGCTATCGTCCGCCTGAAGAACCGATCGAAGACGAACCGCCCCCATCGCGCAGCAACAGCGTCTACGATGCCGAGTTTCGAGTGATTACCCCACCGTTTCGCCCTGATCCTGAAGAAGTTTCTCCGCCTCCGCCTTCTCGTGCGGCTAATTCAGATGAGGAAGATTGGGATTTCATTGATGAGGATGAAGGAGACTGGAAGCGGAGACGGTGAGGGAATGAGGGGCTTAGTGCAGGAATGGGATTGGGAAGACTTGACGAATTAGCGTTGATCTCTCTAAGGCTCCCCCACAAACCTTTCACCCTTCCCCATCCGCTTAAAAAACAAGCGACTCACCCTAAACTTCCCGTTCCACAACCCTTGCCCCATTTCTCCACTCCCCCTTATGGAACCCCTTCCCTTCATCCTCTGGCTCCTCTTCATCACGCTCATCTTTGCCTTTGGGCTGGGGTCAATGGTGCGGGCATATCGAGGAAGGGGCAGTTTAGAAATCATTTTTGCAGAAGCGATTTGCCCCACGCCGCCCACCCTGAACGAGGAGGCTGCACTCCAGTTTGAAAAAGGCTGTACTGCCTTTGGGGCGAACCAATATCGCCAGGCGATCGACTGCTTTCGGCGGGCGATTCAGCTTGACCCTGGTTTCGCAGAGGCGTACCATAATCGCGGTCGGGCAACGGCAAATCTGCGTCAGCTTAATGAAGCGATCGGGGATTTACTGCAAGCCAGCGAGCAGTATCTAGCGCAAGACAATGTCGCCGGATTCGATCGGGTGCGGCAAGATCTCGAAACGTTGAAAGCCAGGAGCCAGACCAGCGCAAAGTCCAATGAGTAGACATTTCTCCTCTATCGATCGGTTAAGCTAGTGAAGATGATTTCCCGCGTAAACAATTGCAAAGAGGCGCATGACAACAGCCACTCAAGTCAAAAACGACGTTAAAGATTTATCCCTCGCCCCCTTAGGCAAACAGAGAATCGAGTGGGCAGGGCGCGAAATGCCCGTGCTGAAGCAGATTCAGGAGCGATTTGCCCAGGAAAAGCCTTTTGCCGGAATTCGGCTGGTTGCTTGCTGCCATGTCACCACAGAAACAGCTCACCTGGCGATCGCCCTCAAAAACGGCGGAGCGGATGCGCTGCTGATTGCTAGCAATCCGCTTTCGACGCAGGACGATGTAGCGGCGAGTCTAGTCGTGGATCACGGAATTTCTGTGTTTGCAATCAAAGGGGAAGACAACGCAACCTATCATCGCCATGTGCGGACTGCCCTTGACCATCGCCCCAATATCATCATCGATGACGGCAGTGATGTAGTTGCAACGCTGATCCAGGAACGCCAGGAGCAAATTGCTGACCTGATTGGCACAACCGAGGAAACCACGACGGGAATTGTGCGCCTGCGTGCCATGTTCCGGGACGGGGTTCTTACCTTCCCGGCGATGAACGTCAATGACGCAGACACCAAGCACTTCTTTGACAACCGCTACGGCACAGGTCAATCGACCCTTGATGGCATCGTCCGCGCCACCAATATTCTGCTGGCAGGCAAGACCATTGTAGTGGCAGGCTACGGCTGGTGCGGTAAGGGAACGGCACTGCGGGCGCGAGGGATGGGCGCAAACGTGATCGTGACGGAAATTGACCCGATTAAGGCGATCGAAGCGGTAATGGATGGTTTCCGCGTGATGCCGATGAACGAAGCGGCGGCTCAGGGCGATATCTTTATCACCGTTACGGGCAATAAGCACGTCATTCGCGGTGAGCATTTTGCCGCCATGAAAGATGGGGCGATCGTTTGCAACTCCGGTCACTTTGATATTGAAATCGATCTGAAATCGCTTCAGGAGATGGCAAACGAAGTGAAAGTCGTTCGCAACTTTACAGAAGAGTATCGCCTAAAGAGTGGCAAATCGGTCGTTGTGCTGGGCGAAGGTCGTCTGGTGAACCTGGCAGCCGCTGAAGGGCACCCCAGCGCGGTGATGGATATGAGCTTTGCAAACCAGGCACTTGCCTGCGAATATCTGGTCAAGAACAAGGGCAATCTGGAGCCGGGTCTGCACTCGATTCCGACTGAGGTAGATCAGGAAATTGCACGGCTGAAGCTTCAGGCAATGGGCATCTTGATTGATTCGCTCACGCCAGAACAGACGGAGTACATCAACTCCTGGACGTCCGGAACCTAATTTGTGAATGTGAATCGCTAAACAAGGGGTGGGCAGATTGCCTGCCCTTTTTCATACGATCGCTATCGTCGCACCAAAAAGGAACCTGCTCATGGCTGAATGGATTACGAACACTATGAATTCCCTCGGCTATGTGGGAATCGCGCTGCTCATGTTCCTGGAAAATTTGTTTCCGCCAATTCCGTCTGAGCTAATCATGCCGCTTGCCGGATTCACGGTGGCTCAGGGCAAAATGAGCTTTGTTCCCGCTGTGCTTGCCGGAGTCGTGGGCACGATGGTGGGCGCAATTCCCTGGTATTACCTGGGCAAAATCCTGGGCGAAGAGCGAATCAAAGGCTGGCTCGATCGCCACGGCAAATGGCTGGGCATTTCATCAGAGGAAGTAACCAAATCGCAGCACTGGTTTTATCGCCACGGCACAAAGGCAGTCTTCTTCGGGCGGTTGGTTCCCGGGATTCGTACGCTGATTTCCCTGCCCGCAGGCTTTAGCGAAATGCGACTTGCACCGTTCCTAATTTTTTCAACGCTAGGAACGCTGGCATGGGTATCCCTGCTGACCTTTACCGGATATGTGTTGGGCGATAACTATACGCTCGTCGAGGAGTATTTGGCCCCGGTTTCCAAGATTGCGCTGCTTGTAGTTGCGGTAGGGGCGATCGTCTGGTTTATCCGTTATCGCAAAGCTAAGAAAAGAGCCTGATTTTTAGAATTTCTGCTGGAAATCTGGCTGAGTAATCTGGGCGAGCAATCCCTCACAGGCATCGAGCAGCAAATCAATTACATCGTTAAAGCCTGACTCGCCGCCGTAGTAGGGGTCAGGCACTTCGCGATCGCGGTGATGACGGCAAAAGTCGCACATCAGCTTTACCTTGTCGTGATAGGCTCCTTCTGGATCAAGGGACAAAATATCAGCGTAATTGTCCTTATCCATCGCCAGAATTAAATCAAACTCCTCCAGATCCCGCGGCTTGAACTGGCGAGCGCGTCCTTCCAGCACAATCCCACGTCGGGCAGCAGCAGCCGTCATCCGGCGATCGGGCGAACTACCAATGTGATAGCTCGAAGTGCCAGCCGAGTCACAGATTATTTGCTCCTGAAGCCCCCGCTGCCGAATCAGGTAATTCATGATGTTTTCGGCAGAAGGCGATCGACAGATATTTCCTAGGCAAACAAACAGCAGCTTATACGGCTTTTCAGTCATAGCGAATAAAGCGATCGATCTTGTCTATCATGACGGATTTTGCCAACGCCACACTGGATAGGCAAAAGAAGATAAGCAAATTGACAACCTGCCGCATGATAAACCCCCTCGCCTGTGAATCGGAAAGGGGGTATTTAATGTTGATTCTAAGCAATCAATTTTGGAAAAACTGCCAGAATCAATAGAACTAGATTAAAGTAACCCTATTCGTACAGCCAGGGCGTGATCGTCGGCTGCCAAGAAACCAGTTCTTCGTCCTTGAACCAGAGGCTAATCTCCTGCTGTGCAGTTTCGGGTGCATCAGAGCCGTGAATGATATTCCGTCCGATGCTGACGCCGTAGTCGCCGCGAATCGTGCCAGGTTCAGCGTTTAGCGGATTGGTTGCGCCGATCAGTTTGCGGGCAGCCGCAATCACACCATCGCCTTCCCAAACCATTGCTACAACTGGACCCGAAGTGATGAACTCGACCAGTCCAGCGAAAAAAGGTCTTTCCCGGTGGACACCGTAATGCTGTTCTGCGAGTTCTCGACTGGGTTTCACAAGCTTTAACCCTACTAAGGTAAAGCCTTTGGTTTCAAAACGACGAATGATGTCGCCAACGATCGCACGCTGCACACCGTCGGGTTTTACAGCAAGAAATGTCCGTTCCAAAGGGTGACTCCTCGTTAATGAACGCTCCAGTTTTCAGATTACCTTAGAAGGTTTCCCGCAACGGAAGATTAGCGTTTTTTCAGATCGCGTGCCATATTACGAAACATATCCATGTCGCCATCTGCCCGACGACGCTCAGTATTTGTGGGAGTTTCAGCTGCTTTAGGAGCCGGAGTAGATGCGCCATTGACCGAGCTATTCGTCGCCCCATTCGCGGTTCCATTTGACCTGGGCTGCATCGGCACAGCTTGACCGTTTTGCATTGCCTTTTGCATTTCCAGTGCGGAAATCGTGCGAATCATTTCATTGTCTTCGCCGACTTTCTTTTTCGAAAACGTACGGCGAATCGATTTTACCGATCGCATATATTCCACATTGCCATAGGTTCTGGCGTCATCGGGTGAGAGATAGTACACACCGGCTTTATTTTGCGGTTGAGGGGCATCGGTTGCAGGTAATTCAACGGCTTCAACCTTCGGCTTAGAACGAAATAAGCCCTTAATAAATCCAATAAATCCTGCCACGGAAAAACTCCTGATTCACGGTTACCAATCATTACATTATCCTAAGCAATATTAAAAATAATCAAGTTTAGTAAGAGACTTTTCGACGCCTCTCCTTACTTCCTCCTACCTCCCCACCAACACCACCATCGCTCGCTCTCCCACGAAAATCTGCTTCGGATTCACGATCGGCGGTTCCGTTCCAGGTTCGTAAATGTCCTGCGGTGATTTCGCAAAGGTATTCACAAACGTATGCCACTTAAAGCCGATCGGCAGTTGGGGTAACTCAAAGGAATGGGGTTCCCAATGCGTGTTCATTGCCACATAAATGAAATCATCGGGTTCAGTGCCGCCTTTGGCATATTTACCGCAGAGCAGAAAGGCGAGCGTGCGGCAGTAATCTGCCCAGTCTGGCTTCCAGGCTTCGACACCGTGCCAGCTAACGTCGGGATAGCCATAGCCCATGTAGTCTTCCCCGGTAAAGAACTGCCGATTTCGCAGCATGGGATGGGCGTGGCGAAAGGCAATGCAGTTTTTCACAAAGCGGAAGAACGACAGATTGCTTTTCAGCAGATTCCAGTTGAGCCAGTTCAGCTCTGAGTCGTGACAGTAGGTGTTGTTGTTGCCCTGCTGCGATCGACCCATTTCATCACCCATCAGAATCATGGGAATGCCCTGGCTCATCATCAGGAGGGCGATCGCGTTTCGCATTTGTCGCTGGCGTAGATTGAGAATATCGGGGTCAGCCGTCACGCCTTCCACACCACAGTTCCAGCTTTCGTTGTCGTTTGCGCCGTCCCGGTTGTTTTCGCCGTTTGCCTCGTTGTGTTTCTCGTTATAAGACACCAAATCTACCAGCGTAAACCCATCATGTGCCGTGATGAAATTCACCGAGCTGTCTACCGTCCCGCCAGATTTCGCGTAGAGATCGGGTGAACCTTGCAGCCGCAGCGCAATCTCCCTGACTCCACCGTCTCCCTTAAGAAACTTTCGCATTGCGTCGCGATATTTGCCGTTCCACTCTTCCCAACGCTGGTGATAGCGCGGAAACGACCCCACCTGGTACAAACCGCCTGCGTCCCATGCTTCCGCGATCAGCTTGCACTTTGCCAGCACTGGATCATAAGCCAGGATTTCTAGCAGCGGCGGATTGATCAGCGGCTCCCCGTTTGGTGCACGTCCCAAAATTGAAGCCAGATCAAACCGAAAGCCGTCGATGTGATATTCCGATGCCCAGTAGCGCAAACAGTCCAGCACAAAGTTTCGCACGACCGGATGGTTGCAGTTGAGCGTGTTGCCGCAGCCGCTGAAGTTGTAATAGCTGCCATCGGGAGCCAACATATAGTAGGTTTTGTTGTCCAGCCCGCGAAACGAAATGGTTGCCCCCTGCTCGTTGCCTTCGGCGGTGTGGTTAAACACGACATCCAGAATCACTTCAATGCCGTGATGGTGCAGCGTTTTAATCAGGTTTTTGAGTTCATTGACTTGCTGACCGGGTACTGAGGCGTAGGCTGCCTTGGGTGCATAAAACCCGATCGTGCTATACCCCCAGTAGTTGAATAATCGTTCGCCTGTCAGCGGATTGAGACGGGGATTATCCAGCTCGTCAAATTCAAAAATCGGCATCAGCTCGACGCAGTTTACCCCCAGATCCTTCAGATGGGGAATCTTCTCGATCAGCCCGGCGTAGGTTCCCCGTTTGTCTGCGGTCACACCCGACGAAGCATGGCGCGTAAACCCCCGGACATGCATTTCATAAATCACCAGATCTTCGGTAGGAATTTCGAGCGGGCGATCGTCTTCCCAGTTAAAATCCTCGGTCGCAATCTGGGCGCGATAGGGATAGAGATCCTGGGTTCGCGGCGTTGCACCCCAGACTCCCCGTCCACCGATCGCCTGAGCGTAGGGGTCAAGTAAAATCTTGCTGAAGTCAAACCGATGCCCTTCTCGCGGAATGTAGGGACCATCGATGCGATAGCCGTATTCCAGATCTTCGTAGTCCAGATCCAGCACGACCATACTCACCACGTTGCCCAGCCGAAACTCTCGCAAAAAGGGAATCTCAGCAAAGGGTTCGGCGGCTCCCTTGTGATACAGCACCAGGGTTGCAGCAGTCGCATGATTTGAGTAAATCGAGAAATTCACCCCGCCGGGGACAACCGATGCTCCAAACGGAAACGCTTTGCCATGACAGAGCTGAAAGCTGCCATAGGTGTAGGTATAGCGAACGCCCATAAACTTTTTCTAAACGTGATGCACGAAAACAGCAGGCACTGATGCGAAGATCGCAGGCTCAATGCTTCGAAACAGGAATTGCCAATTCCAGCCTACCCCTCCACGGATTCAATACTTCTAGGGTAAGGTTGGATGGTGTCTGTGCTGCTTGCCAGACACAAGTTGTATTGCTAATTGTAGTGCTAGTTTTTGAACGACTCGATTTTCGTTTTACGAGGAAGCTGAAGAGGGAACCTATGGCATTCGACTATCCTGAAGACCTGAAATATCGCGACTCGCACGAGTACGCCCGCCTTGATGGGGATGTTGCCACGATCGGCATTACTGCCTTTGCAATCGATCAGCTCGGCGACATCGTATTTCTGGAATTGCCGGAAGTTGGAGATGCACTCACCAAGGGCGAAGCATTTGGTACGGTGGAATCGGTCAAAGCGGTTGAAGATCTGGTTGCTCCAGTTTCAGGAACGGTGCTGGAACGCAATGATCCCCTGCTAGATACCCCAGAGCAACTGTCCGATGATCCCTATGGCGAAGCCTGGATGCTGAAAGTGCGAATCAACGATGCCGCTGAGCTAGAAGATGCAATGACCGCCGACGCATATCGCGCCCAGGTTGAGGGCGAGTAGCTCTCTGGCAGACGGCTCCTGGCTCCCTGCGCTATATTTGTTGCAGAATGTTGCAGAAGCGATCGACCTCACTCATCGGTTTGATGAGCCTTTTGGGCAATCTTCCGCACTGCCAGTTTATTCGCCGCTTGTCTATCCCATTCCCTGCCCTATTCTTTGCTATGTCGTCAGCCTTTTATCGCGACCTCCAATCTGCGTCTGAAATCGAGTCCAACGGCAACATTGCAGCGGAGCCTGCCCCTGCGAAGAATGGGAAAGCCCGTACTGCGCTCCCGGATCTGCCTGCGGACTTCGAGACCCGTCACATTGGACCTCGCGATGCTGAAATTCAGCAAATGCTGACTCTACTTGGATTTGAGTCGCTGGCTCACCTGATTGCTCAGGCAGTTCCCGCCTCGATTCGGCTGGCGCGTCCGCTGCAAATTGGCAAGCCGCGCAGCGAAGCACAAGCACTGTCAAACCTGAAGACGATCGCTTCTAAAAACAAAATTTTTCGATCATTTATCGGCATGGGCTATGCCAACTGCATCACGCCCCCGGTGATTCAGCGCAACATTCTGGAGAATCCCGGCTGGTACACGCAGTACACTCCCTATCAGCCCGAAATTGCTCAGGGACGCTTGGAAGCTTTGCTCAACTTTCAGACGATGGTGATCGATCTGACCGGGCTGGAAATTGCCAACGCCTCGCTGCTTGATGAAGCGACTGCCGCCGCCGAAGCAATGGCGATGAGCTATGGGCTGCACAAAGGCAAAGCGAACGCTTTCTGGGTGTCAGAACTCTGCCATCCGCAGACGATCGATGTTGTAAAAACCCGCGCCCTGCCCCTGGGAATCGAAGTGATTGTGGGCGACCACCGCACCTTTGAATTTAATTCCCCTGACTCCCCCATTTTTGGCGTTCTCCTGCAATATCCGGCGACGGACGGCGCAATTTTTGATTATCAGGAATTTGTGAATCGTGCTCACGCAGCCGGGGCACTGGTAACGGTCGCTGCTGATCTTGTCAGCCTCACCCTGCTCAAGCCACCTGGTGAATTTGGTGCCGATATCGCGATCGGCAGCACTCAGCGATTTGGCGTACCGCTAGGCTATGGCGGACCTCACGCTGCTTACTTCGCCACAAAAGAAGCACACAAGCGACAAATTCCCGGTAGACTCGTCGGCGTTTCCAAAGATGCCCTCGGACAACCCGCCCTGCGCTTGGCCCTGCAAACCCGTGAGCAGCACATCCGCCGTGACAAAGCCACCAGCAACATTTGCACTGCTCAGGTTCTCCTCGCCGTTATTGCCGGAATGTATGCCGTCTACCACGGAGCCGAAGGGCTGAAGCAAATCGCCGATCGCATTCACACCCTGACCGCTCACCTCGCTACCCAACTTCAGCAGCAGGGCTACATCGTCAGTGAAACCTTCTTCGATACACTTCGCATCGAAGTTGGCAGTCAGCAAGCTGTCATTTTTCAAAACGCGATCGATCATCAAATCAACCTCCGTAAAATTGGTACAGACGCGATCGGCATTACCCTCGACGAAACCACGACCCCCCAAGACCTCACCGATCTCTTGGCTCTCTTCCCCCCCCTCTCGTCGTCCCTGCATCCCCCCGTCTGCCCGTCTGCTCATTCCCCCATCCCCTCCTCTCTCCCTCGCACTACCCCCTACCTCACCCACCCCGTCTTCAGTGCCTATCGATCGGAAACCGAGATGCTGCGGTATCTCTATCGGCTTCAGTCGAAGGATCTGTCGCTGACCACAGCCATGATTCCACTCGGCTCCTGCACGATGAAGCTCAACGCCACTTCGGAAATGATTCCGATTACCTGGGCAGAGTTTGGACAGATTCATCCGTTTGTGCCGATCGATCAGACAGAGGGCTATCAGATCATGTTTCGGCAATTAGAGCAGTGGCTTTCTGAGATCACAGGATTTGCCGGAATTTCGCTTCAGCCCAATGCCGGGTCGCAGGGGGAATATACGGGGCTGCTGGTGATTCGTCAGTATCATGAGTCGCGCGGCGAAGGACACCGCAAAATTTGTCTGATTCCTGAATCGGCGCATGGAACCAATCCGGCAAGCGCAGTCATGGCAGGCATGAAAGTTGTGCCGATCGCCTGCGACAGCGAAGGCAATATCGATATCGGCGACCTCCGCCAGAAAGCGGAGCAGCATGGGGAAAACCTGGCGGCGTTAATGGTGACGTATCCCTCGACTCACGGTGTTTTTGAGGAAGGCATCCGCGAAATTTGCGAGATTGTCCATGCCCACGGCGGACAGGTTTATATGGACGGGGCGAATATGAACGCGCAGGTTGGACTGTGTCGTCCAGCAGATTTTGGTGCGGATGTGTGTCACCTGAACCTGCATAAAACCTTTTGTATTCCCCACGGTGGCGGCGGTCCGGGCATGGGTCCGATCGGTGTCCAGACGCATCTGGTTCCCTTTTTGCCGGGGCATGCGGTGGTGGAAATGTTCAGCGACTCCCAGCGCAATCCAATCGGCGCAGTCTCGGCAGCACCCTGGGGCAGCGGTAGCATTTTGCCCATTTCCTGGATGTATATTGCCATGATGGGTGATCGGGGGCTGACCCAGGCTACCGAAGTCGCAATTCTCAACGCGAACTACATTGCAAAGCGGCTGGAGGGTCACTATCCGGTGCTTTACAAAGGCAAGAATGGCTTGGTGGCACACGAGTGCATTCTCGATCTACGCCAGTTCAAGAAATCCGCAGGCATTGAAGTGGATGACCTTGCTAAGCGGCTGATTGACTACGGGTTCCACCCACCGACCGTTTCGTGGCCCGTTGCGGGTACAGTCATGGTCGAACCCACCGAAAGCGAGTCTCTGCAAGAACTCGATCGCTTTTGCGATGCCATGATTGCAATCCGGGAAGAAATTCGCGAAATTGAAGCAGGTCAAGTCGATCGCGACAATAATTTGCTTAAAAACGCGCCTCACACTGCCGCAGCTTTGCTAGTGGATACTTGGGAACGTCCTTATTCGCGGGAACGCGCAGCGTACCCAACTGCCTGGACGAAAGCAAACAAATTCTGGGCAGCAGTGGCGCGAATTGATAATGCCTACGGCGATCGAAACCTGGTTTGTTCTTGCCTGCCTATGGAGGCGTATCAAACTCTTTGATCAGGTCCTTTTTGATCAGGTCCTTTGAAGATCAATTGCCTTAAAAAGAGAGCTTAATCAGTGGTATGAGCAAACGAGGGAAGCGTCGCCTCTTCGCTTTGCTTGGCAACCATTTCAACAATCGCCTGGGGTACAGCTTTAGCTTGAGGGGACAGAACCTGAGGAGACCAAACAATTTTTCTCCTGAGGCGAAGTGCTGCTTTGGAACTACGGAGACTGATCCAAAGGCTAGAGCTAGATTTGCTAATCGTAATCACAATCGCTTCCCGCGGCGAGAGCTGAAGAGCATACTGGTATAGCTTATTGCGATCGTCTGCATTCGCCTTGTAAATTCGGTAAAACAATTCGTTGTTGTATTGCAGCCCGTCATGCAGCTCACCATCCATCAGAAACTTAAAGCACTGCAAGCTCTCCTCGTGCAGCACAGGTGGCAAATTGTTCGGTTGATAGAATGGCACGGCAGTACCCTTGTGAATCGCTTAGCTAGTTCAAATTAATTTCAAATTAGCAATCCTCCAGCGAGGGGAACATCCGCCAAACTTATGATGTTTCACTATCACTTAGTAGATAGGCTAAGCACAATGAATAGTCTGAGTAAAAGGGGGTGTAGGCTTCCTCCTTTTAACTTATTTTTGAGCTTACTCAGAAATATCTATCGCTGCATTCTGCCCTAGCTGCGATAGGAATAGCGGCATCAGTTTTTGTTGAATAAGTCAAGTGTTCGATAGCTGAAAAAACAAAAAAGGAAGCGGGATGGCTTCCTTAAATCGAGATATGTCACTGTTGCTATCTGGGCTAGAACAAGAGAGTAGGAACAGTGTCCTTAGGTAAAAGCTTCAGGCTTATCTGCCTTAGTAAATATCTAAATCAAGAGCTTTAGAGCCGCCCTGCTCAAGCTGAATCAGGATTTTGCCGAGCTGCGACCATACTAGCGCAGCGATCAGCACCGTTAAGGGAAACGCAATCCCGTAGGACAAAGACGTAGGAAAACCAAAAACCGTCATGCCCGCCCCTAGAAACATACAAATTCCGATACAGATCCCCAGGAACGGAATGAACAGTGCCCGTCCCTGAAGATTTGCCAGATTGCGAGTCGATCGATCTTTTGCCCAAGCCTGGACAGACTGTTTAAGAACCGCTTCAAAGGCTGCACCGCAGGCGATGCCGATGAATAGCCCCGCGACCAGCAAAAGGTACGGCGGTTCGTAGGAGAAAAACATTGGCTCCATGAGTTCACTGAGGAAAGGACGAGCAAAACAAAAGGATCGCGACGTAGCAGAAACCAGAATCAGTTCGGAGTATGAACTCAAAGCGATGAGTGGTTAAGGCGCGTTGCACTAGTTGACTGAGCTTTTGACTGAGCTCTTGACTGATGGCTGGGAGGTTTAATCAAAGCTGCAACGGAGGGCAGGAGCGAAGTTGCACCCGCAGCTGACAGATCCGTTAAAGCACCGATCGCTGCATTGAAAAGCTGAGCAGGCTTAATGTCATCTTTGATCAGATTCCAGAGCCGCTGCACTTCTTCGGTATGAAGCCGATCGTTCTCTATAAGGGCGAGAATCAACTGCTGACGCAAATAGTGTCCTTCTTCCGATAACAGGTATTGTAAACCGAGTTGTGCCGTAGGCAGGATATCAAAGTGATCGTCGGAGCGGGCGATCGAAATCAGATTTTCCAGCCGCTGCCACTGAAACTTGCCGTCTTTAAGTAGCACCTCGATCAGTCTGCGCCGCAGAGCAGGGGATTCGCCTGTGAGCAGCCGTCGCGCTATGTAGGGGTATGCTACATCTACAATGCGGAAATCGGGGTTGAGGCTGAGGGCAAGTCCTTCTTGTGTTACCAGCGATCGAATGATCAGTGCAAATTGGGCAGGTAGACGGAACGGATAGTTATACATCAGGGTCGCAAACTGATCCGTAATCGTCTTGAAGTTGAAATCGCGGACATTTTGCCCCAGTGCATTGCCTAGAACTGTTTCCAAAGCTGGGACGATCGGCTGAATATCAGTGTCGGGGGTGAGGAAGCCCAGCTTGACGAAATCTTTTGCCAGTTCTACGTAGTCTTTGTTGATCAAATGCACCACGGCATCAACCAGCGTCTCCTTCATTTCCTGGCTGAGCTGATCCATCATGCCAAAGTCGATGTACGCCATCTGCCCGTCGGCTGTGGCAAACAGGTTACCTGGATGGGGGTCAGCGTGGAAAAAGCCGTACTCGAGAAGCTGCCGCAGTCCAGAAGTGACACCAATTTCAATTAGTGCGTCTTGATCGAGATTGGACTCGCGGATTTTTTGCATATCAGTGAGCTTAAAACCGTTGATCCACTCCAGCGTCAGGACGTGCTGGCTGCTGTATCGCCAGTAGATCGAGGGAACTTTTACTGTGGGATCATCCGCAAAATTGGCGGCAAACTTCTCGGCGTTGCGTCCTTCATTCAGGTAGTCAATTTCTTCAAATAACTTTGTGCCGAACTCATCCACAATCAGGGCGAGATTGTGTCCCAGGTTAAGCGGCAGCAGGGGAGCCAGCCAGCCACTTGCCCAGCGCATCAGATATAGGTCGAGCGTCAGAGTCGGCAGCAAATTGGGACGCTGCACCTTCACTGCCACTTCCTGTCCGGTTTTGAGGCGGGCACGGTAAACTTGTCCCAGACTGGCAGCAGCGATCGGCTGAGGCGTGATCTCTGCATAAATCTCATCGATGGTGCGATCGAGTTCCTGCTCCACAATGGCGAAGGCGATCGGCGTGGGAAAGGGCGGCAACTGGTCTTGCAGCTTAGTGAGTTCGTCGAGAAAATCTTTGCGAACGAGGTCAGGACGGGTGGAGAGAGCCTGACCGACTTTAATATAGGTTGGACCTAAGCGGGTCAAGATGTGCCGGAGCTGCGCTGCCCGCTTAGGCTTATAGGTCTCAGATTGCTGAGTCCAGTCGTCCCACTTTAGCCCTAGCAGGAAGCCAGTAAACTGCCAAAGAATTGAAACCGTTCGCCAGATAGCTCGCCACGGACGCAAGCGATAATAGCGTGTAATTGCTGCTGAATCGTAACGCCGCATCTGACTGAATGAAGAGTGAATCACGCCTTGCTATGCCTCTCTGTCGCAAATGGGAAGAGCTTGAGCTGCGAATGCAGCCAAATTGATTCAGATGAATCCTTGGAATCATTGAAAATCAAGCAACTGCCCTGAATGCTTACAGTGAGATTACCGCACGCAGTTCGCCTGATTCGGAATGCTCGATACTGAGGTATTGAATGTTTGGTTCTCTTATCTAATTTTAACAGTCGTATAAGAAACTACAACTAAATGGCGGAAAACTTGCACAGTGATTAACTTTTGCATCGATCGGTCACAGGTTGCGAAATAACGTTCTGTTATCATCGCATATTTCTAGGTAATTGTGCCTAGCTCTTGAGTTCGGGCTGCCTGCTGATTGGCTGTTCTGGCTTCTGCACTGTGCCTCAATATTCCCCAATAATATTTCTCAGTGTAGGTACGATCGCTGAACTTCCTAATTGATCTATCGATCGGTTCCAGCTTGGGCACACCAGCGATCGATGCTGAATGTTAGGCGACAAAGAGAACTAGCAAAGAGAATTAGCCAAGAGTAAAAAGAAAGAGCCTAACAATAGTCTAGGCTCTCCTCAAGTTGCTCATGATTAGGTTGACTGGCGTTGGGTTAACGCAGCTTAAAGGATGTTTGAAAAGCGTCCGATGTCCTGCATTTGCCCCCAGCCCCCAATTTTAGGAAACTTCTGAGCCAACTCTCCGGTTCAAAGTCTCCTAAAGTTGACCGATTTAGGGGGCAGTTTGGTAGCAACTTTTACTGCTCAAACATCTACTGCTCAAGCATCCTCTTAGCTCGCAATTATGCCGCCGTCGTTGCGTGTGATCATCACCGTAGCCGATCGAGGACGGGCATTGCCGCCATCCGGCCAGTGGCTTGTGAACTGAGTCGGGTCAGTGGGGGACTTGCTATTTTCGCCTGGATGCTGAATATTGACGAAAATCGCTCTGCCGTCGGGCGATTCAGTGATGCCCGTGATTTCGCAGTCACGCGGACCCACCAGAAAACGACGCAGCACGGTTGGGCTGGCAGACTGGCCCACATAGGTTTTGACCATCTGATCCGCATTCGCGTTGAGAGGCACTGCCTTGTTAGCCACCATTTTTTCGGTTCCGTCTCCGACTGACCCCGGCAACGCAGCCAGCATCATACAGTTGGTGGCATCGGTGTAGTAGCCATCATCCGTTTGAATCCACAGTAAACCCGGGACTGACTCGCTAAACCAGATACCGTCTGGGCTAGAGAAATCATTCTCATTGGTCAGACCGGACAGATTAATATCTGACCCGGCATCGGCTTGCGAACCAAAGAGGTAAACATCCCAGTTAAACGTGGCAGCCGCAGGATTACTGTTAGACTCACGCCAGCGAATAATGTGACCGTTGACATTGCCCTGGGCTGTTTCGTCCTCTTTGGCATCGGCATAGTAGCGAGGATTGGCAGCATCAAGCGGTGTTTTTACCCCCCGACCGCTGCTGCTCGACACACTATTGGTCAGGGTAAAGTAAACCTCCCCGTTGCCTGGGTTGACTCCACCCCACTCCGGGCGATCCATCTTGGTTGCTCCGGCTGCATCAGCGGCAAGGCGGGCATTGATCAACACATCAGCTTCATCAGCAAAGGCATAGTTTGCATCATTGGCAATGTTGGGATTGTTCAGGGTAAGGGGCAACCATTCTCCCGTCCCATCATCGTTAAACTTCGCAACATACAGTGTGCCTGCATCCAGGTACTTATCTCCTGCTGCTATACCACCTGATGCGTCTCGGGGGTCCCACTTGGCAGCAGAAACAAACTTGTAGATGTATTCGTTGCGTGCGTCATCCCCCATATAAAAAACGAGGGGTTGACCCGCAACGACTCTGGCAGACCAGGCTCCCTCGTGAGCCATACGGCCCAGAGCAGTCCGCTTTTTGGGGGTGGCGTTGGGGTTAAACGGGTCAATTTCCACCACCCAGCCGAAGGTATTTGCAACATTGCGAAAATCCTGGTCGGCACTGCTGCCCGTCTTGCTTGCATCCCAGCGACGGTAGAGATCGATGTTATCGGATGCGCCCGCCCGCGACCAGTTGTAGCGACCTGAGGTGTCATTGCTGACGCCGTAGCGTTTAAAGGATGCTAATTCTTTTGCATTCAGGACGGAATCTTCTTCTCGACGATGGAAATACCCCGCCCAGTTTTCCTCGCCGCTGAGGTACGTGCCCCAGGGTGTATAGCCATGACCGCAGTTGTTTAAGGTGCCCCGGGTCTGCTCACCGCTGGGAGAAAATGCGGTAGCCATCATGGGGTTGCGACGGGCAGGACCAGAAATCTCGAAAACACTTGCTGCTGTAATCCGGCGGTTGTATTGCGAATCACGGTTGATCTGATAAGTTGTACCCTGTCTGGCAATCTCAACCACGCTGACGCCATGAGCAGCGACTTCCTTATCAATCTCGATCGGCGGACGAGCTGCGGTACTTTCTGGACCATAATCAGTGGGTCCGTTGGGATGCACAAAGCCCAGGTCTTCGCAGACTTCATGGTTGATGCAAAGCAGAGCACGATCGCTGTTGCTCGGGTCCCAACCATTGCCGTCCTGTCTCAGGCCAAAGTAATGTAAGCCATCATGATGATCGCCTGCCCGCACATCAAAGTCGTTATCAGTTCCGTCATTTTTGTAGGGGGTCACGTTGCTTTTGAGCGGATCGCCTGTAGCAAGTAGAACTTTGGCAGTGTAACCTTCGGGAACCGTGAGGGTGTCAGCGATGTTTTTGGCAACAGGCTTGAAACTCAGGGTAAGACCTGATGCAGCTTTAGCCGCTTGCCCCTGGCGCTTGACCGAATCACCCAGAAATGCCAATCCCATACCGAGCATTGAGGCTGCTGCTAGGGACGAACTGCCCTTCAAAAAGCCCCGTCGCCCTATCCGGGCACGGTCTAAAACCTGACCAAACGAGTCATTTGCAGAAGTGTTATGAATGGCATCATCAGCAGCCAAAGCTTTTCTGATGGAAGCGCGAATATCTTGTTTTTTCGCCATAGCAGAGCCAGTTGGAAAAATCTCACATAAGGACACTTGGATATCCTATGCGCCCCAGTCAAAGGGATGATTAACAACCCTTTATCTATTCCTTAAGGGGTAATTCATTCCAACGCAAAGCTAATCGTTTCCCAGCATTTGCAGCTTATACAGGCTGGCATAGAGTCCGTTTTGCTCCAGCAGTTCCTCGTGGCTACCTGACTCGGCTAAGTGCCCCTGTTTCAGCACTAAGATGCGATCGACGCTGCGAATCGTAGACAAACGGTGGGCGATGATAATGGCAGTGCGATCGACCAGCAGTGTTTCGAGTGCCTGCTGAATTCGGGCTTCAGTGACCACGTCCAGATTTGCTGTCGCTTCATCCAGGATGAGAATGCTGGGATTGCGAATTGCGGCTCGCGCGAAAGCAAGGAGCTGTTTTTCGCCTGCGGAGAGGTTTGTGCCACGCTGTCGCAGTTCGGTATCGTAACCCTGGGGTAAACCCTCGATGAAATCCGCCACGTTTGTTTGCGCTGCTGCCTGTCGCACCTGATCGATCGAATAGGATTCCCCCAGCGTGATATTGCCTTTGACATCACCTGCAAACAGAAAGCCGTCCTGCAAGATCACCGCCATGCGACGACGCAGTTCTGCCTGGGGCAAATTGCGAATATCTTCTCCGTCTAACAGAATTCTCCCCTCGCTGACCTCATAAAGGCGACAGAGCAAGCGAATAATTGAGCTTTTCCCGGCTCCGGTGGGTCCGACTAACGCCACTTTTTCGCCCGGACGAATCGTGAAATTAAGGTCGCGCAGCACGTATTCATTCGGCTTGTAGCCAAACCAGACGTGATCAAAACAGATTTCGCTCGGCTGCGGTTTAGAACCATTGGTTGAGCCATCCAATGCCGGATAAATTGCACCGTTGGCTGCACCGTTCACCGAGCCAAAGCCGTTCTCTCGGTGGGGGACTCGCGCCGAATGAGCCGCTCCTGCGTACTGTTTTACCTGCTCTGGGTCGCGAATCTCGATCGGCTCTTCAAAAATATCGCTCACGCGTTCCAGTGCCGTCAGCCCTGCCTGAATCGCGGTGAACCGCTCGGCAAACTGGCGTAAAGGGTCGAACAATCGCTGAGCAAAAAGGATAAATGAGGTGAGAATCCCCAAATCCAGCGTTCTTTGCAGCACCAGTAGACTGCCCAGCCACAGCACCCCCGCGATCGCTGCCAGGGCAACCCATTCTAATGTTGCAGACACGGCAGAGTCATAGAAAATCGTGCGATCGACTTCGACAATGTAGCGTTGATTAATGGCGCGAAACTGCTCGGTATTAAACCGCTCTCGCCGGAAAAGCTGCACCACGTTAATACCGACAATATTCTCTTGCAGCGTGGCATTTAGGGCAGACAGTTCATCTCTAGCGCGGTAGTTTGCCTGCCGAAACTGCTGCTGAAAGTAAATCACCAGTCCCGTGACCGGAACCAAAAACACCATCAGCAACGACGCCAACTGCCACTGAAGCTGAAACGCGACCACAATCAGCACCAGAATCGAAATAAAGTCGCTGATAATCCCGATCGCCCCGGTTGAAAACACATCGCCCAGCGCGTCCACATCGCTTGTTAAGCGCGTAATCAGCCTGCCTACTGGAGTGCGATCGAAAAAGCGAGTTGCCAGCGACGTGACGTGAAAAAACAAATCGTTGCGAAGATTCGCCGTAATCCGCTGCCCTACTTTTTGAATCAAATAGCCCTGAATGCCGCTGAGGGACAACTGCACCACCAACGTCAGCACGAGCAGCCCGATCAAAATTTGTGCCCCGTCTGCCAACGATCGCCCTTGCAAAAAACCCATCACGGATTCCCGATTTGCCAACGCCACTGCCTGACCAATAATGATCGGCTGCGCCGCGTTCGCCAGTGCAAGAGGAACCATCAGCAGCAGCGCAAAGCTTAAAAGCCGCCAGTCCCGCCGTACGTAGGGAAACAAAATCTTGAATAACCCTAGATCGGTCGGTCTGGAACCGCGACGAGGATTGGCGATCGAATCAGCAGAAGTCATGCAGTCAGCAGAGAAAAACGATCTTCACTGTAGCTTAAGGCACGAATAGGCAACATGAACTAGAAGAGAGATTACTCTCCACCTCCCCATCTCCTCACTCACTCTGCCACTCCTCTACCCGTACTGCCGATACACATCCCCCGCCGCCCGATGTAGCAGCGAATGCCGATACACCAATGCATTCATGTCTTCCGCATAGCCGCCGCCGATCACACAAGCGACCGGATAGCCCAGCGATAGACAGGTGCTTAAAACCTGCATCTCGCGACAAAACACCCCTCGATCGCTCAGTGCCAGCTTCCCCAGCCGATCGCCCAGATGCACATCTACGCCCGCGTCGTAAAACACCAGATCGGGCTGCACCTGCGAGAGCAGATCGGGCAAATAGGCTGCCAGGGTTTGCAGATACTCATCGTCCTCCATGCCTTCAGGTAGGGGCACATCCAGATCACTCTGCTGCTTTGTGCCGGGGAAGTTAACACCGCAGTGCATTGAGAAAGTGAACACCCGCGGATCGTCTTGGAAGATAAAAGCCGTGCCGTCGCCCTGATGCACATCCAGATCGACAATCAGAATTTTCTGCACTAGATTTTCCCGAAGCAAGACTCGTGCGGCGATCGCCAAATCGTTAAAAATGCAAAATCCAGAGCCATAGTTGGGGAAAGCGTGATGGGTTCCGCCTGCGGTCTGGCAGGCTAATCCATGCTGCAAGGCCAGCCGCGCTGTGAGAATTGTGCCGCTGACTGCAATACAGGTGCGATTCACCAGTTCTGGACTCCAGGGCAGACCGATCCGACGCTGCGTTTTAGGGTCAAGGGTTCCCTCCCGGTAGGCCTGCACGTATTGGGGCGTGTGTACGGTTTCAATCCAGTCGATCGGCGGCAGGTTGGGCGCGTGAAATTGGGAAGGATGGGCAACGTTATCGGCTAACAGCGTCTCGTAGAGCAGCCGAAATTTTTGCATTGGGAAGCGGTGTCCGGGGGGAAGGGGGGCGACGTAGTGGGGATGGTAGACGATGGGGAGATCCATTGGGGTAAAGAAAGGGGCGGATGAGGGGCGGATGAGGGGGATAGGGGGGCTAAGTTTTGCTGGAGATCGGGGAAATGGGGGAGGAGGGATGGTTGAGAAGGTTGTTTTACATTCCAGAGCTGATAGAGCGATGATGAGCTGAACTTGCCCGAAGCGGGGGTGTCGCTGTTTATGCAGCCAGCGATTAGGATAGAAATGATTCTGGCAAGGCAAGGTCTAAAAGGCTGTTTGAGAAGTCTTAAATGCGACCCGAACCGTTTGTTTCCTTATTAAGGGGAACCTCGCTCTCTGGGGATTTTCTAAGTTCCTATGGGATGGGAAGTTTAGGGGGCGATGTCGGATTGCTGCGACTGCTCAATTGCCCTTATTAGTTAAAACGGTATTAATTAAAACGATCGCGAAACATCAGATTCACCATTTCAAACACGGGGTCGATCGGTTCCTATGGAAATCCTAATTATTGAGGATGAAGCAGAAATTGCTCAGCTGATTCAGCTCTATCTGGAAAAGGAAGGCTTTACCTGCCGGATTTGCCGGGATGGGTTGACCGCGCTTCAGGTTTTCCAGGAACAGCAGCCTGATTTGATTGTGCTGGATTTGATGCTGCCTGGGTTGGATGGGCTGGAGGTTTGCGCTCGCATTCGGCAGAAGCCTGGAAACAAAGACCCCTATATTCTGATGCTGACGGCAAAAGGGGAAGAAATCGATCGCATCATCGGACTCTCTACGGGCGCAGATGACTATCTGGTCAAGCCGTTTAGCCCCAGAGAACTGGTGGCACGAGTGCGAGCACTGCTGCGGCGTACCTTGCGGCAGGGTGGACAAACCCGCGCTTATCAAACACCTCACTTTTCTGCCGATGTGGATCAGCGGGTGGCTCACCGTCAGCTAGACGATCACAGCAGCGAAACCCTAGACCTGACAACGCTGGAGTTTGACTTGCTCACCACCTTTATGAGCCATCCCGGTCGCGTTTGGAATCGAACTCAGCTCATTGAGAAACTCTGGGGCAGTGATTTCTTTGGCGATGAGCGCGTGGTGGATACGCACGTTGCCCGTTTACGAAAGAAGATTGAGCCTGATCCGGCGAATCCCACGTTTCTGAAAACGGTAATCGGTGTGGGCTACAAGTTTGAAGATGTAACCAGCTAGCGGAATTCGGGCACATGGAGGTTTTAGGGCAGGCATGGGCCTATGCGATCGAACACGGGCAGGAATTGGTTGAGGCATTTGGGCAACATTTGCTGCTGGTGCTGGTGCCGATGGCGATCGGCTTAGGGCTGGGTTTGCCGCTGGGCTGGTGGAGTTCTCGCTCGCGTTTAGCCGCCACTGCCTTTATCAACGGTTTTAATGCCCTGCGCGTGATTCCCAGCATTGCAGTTCTGTTTCTGGCAATTCCCTATTTTGGGCTGAGTTTTCGCTCTGCAACGATCGCCCTGACGCTGCTGGCAATGCCGCCCATTTTGATTAATACAGACGTGGCGTTTCGGACGATCGATCCTCTAGTGCGGGAAGCGGCAGCAGGCATGGGCATGAGCGGTTCGCAGGTGTTGCGTCGGGTTGAAGTGCCCTTGGCGTTGCCCGGAATTGTGGCGGGAATCAAAACTGCGCTAGTTGAAGTGATTGCCAGTGCTACGCTTGCGGCATTTATTGGGGCAGGCGGACTGGGAACCTTTATTGTGCGAGGATTTTCCCTCTACGACAGTGGAATTTTGCTGGTCGGAGCCATTCCCGTTGCGCTGCTGGCTCTGCTGGCAGAAATTGGCTTTAGTGGACTTCAGCAGTGGTTACAGCCGCCCAAACCCTAGCATCATGCTCCCGTTTATTCTCTACTCTCTATCCATAGTGGGATTGCTTTTATGCGGCTTGCTGCTATAAGGAGGACCTTTAAGGTAAAGTAAGCTAAATCTGGGATCTTAATGTCTGCGGGCTGGATGACGATCGAACAATTTACTGATCTAGAAGGCTTACTGCATCAATTTGCTAAAACTCAGAGCCAGCTTCAGTCCTTCTTCGGGCTGGGTACTTTGCTGCTGTGTGTTTTACAGCCCAATCACCCCGCAAAAGATAACTCTGCAAAAGAAACGGCTTCCCCACACCCGATCGCCCTGCCTGATGGTCTGCGGCAGAGTGACTTGCTCAAGATTGTCCTGCTCTGTCCTGACTGGCAAGCGGTAATGGGATGGAGTGTGCAGGGGTTAAAGCAGCAGAACTGGTTCGATCTGGTTCATCCTGAGGATGTTTTTGCAACTCAGTCCCAGTTTCGATCGCTCCTGCATTCGCTGCCGCCTCAGCCCCACTGCCAGTTTGAAACTCGGATGCGCCATGCCGACGGAAGCGAGCGACGTTTTTCCTGGCGGTTTGTGCTGGGGAAAGATGGTTTGCTTTATGGCAGTGCAACCCAATTACAGCTCGAACCGCTACAGCCCCAGCCCTCGGCAAAATTGGTACAGCAGAGGCTCGAACGAGAGCGGCTCTTAACGACAATCAGCCAGCGAATTCGGCAGACGCTCGACTTGAGTAAAGTCCTGGAAACTACAGTGGAAGAGGTACGGGACTTTTTGCAAAGCGATCGGGTGGTGATTTTTCAGTTCGCTCCCGATTGGAACGGGCAGGTGGTTGTTGAGTCGGTGCGTCCGGGCTGCTCCTCAATTCTGTATCGCAAAATCTACGACCCCTGCTTTAAGCATTTATGGCATGAGCCGTATTTAGAAGGACGGATTCACCAGATTGAAGACATTGATCGGGCAGATTTGCACCCGTGCTATCGAGAATTGCTCGTTCAGCTTAACGTCCGGGCAAATCTAGTTGTCCCCATTCTGCAAAATAACCTACAACCTGATTTGCAAAATCATGCCCAGCTTCTTCCCCAGCAGAACCGTTTGTGGGGGCTTTTAATCGCCCACCAGTGTGATGCCTCGCGTCAGTGGCAGCAGGAGGATGTTTCCTTGCTCATCCAGCTTGCGTGTCAGGTTGCCGTCGCGATTCAGCAATCGGAGCTGTATCAGCAGGTTAGCCAGCTTAATACAACCCTGGAGTTCCAGGTGCAGCAGCGCACTGCTCAGCTTCAACAGGCATTTGAGTTTGAGGCAACGCTTAAGCGAATTACAGACAAAGTGCGCGATAGCCTTGATGAAGCGCAAATTTTGCAGACTGCTGTACGAGAACTGACCCTGGCAATGGGAATCTCAAGCTGCGATACGGGAATCTATAGCCATCAGCACCAGCTCTCGACGATCGCCTACGAATACATTCAAGGCACGGTTCCCGTCGCCCAGGGCAGAATTGTGTCGGTCGAAGGATTTCCAGAATACTATCAGCCGCTTTTACGCGGAGAATATCTCCAATTTTGCTGGCACAACGCCATTTATGTAATAGGTTCTCCGGTTCGGGCACTCGCTAATCAGTTTGTGGTACTGGCTTGCCCAATTATTGATGACCAGGGCGTTTTGGGAGATCTGTGGCTGTACAAAGAGAGCGATGGAGTTTACGAAGAACAGGAAATTCGACTGGTGCAGCAGGTCGCTAATCAGTGTGCGATCGCCATTCGTCAAGCCCGTCTCTACCAGGCTGCCCAAGCTCAGGTGATAGAGCTAGAACGCCTTAACTACCTGAAAGATGATTTTCTCAGCACTATTTCCCACGAGCTGCGAACGCCTGTTGCCAATATCAAAATGGCAGCCGAACTGCTAGAAATCCATTTGCACCAATTGCAGCTTTTGGGCGAAGGCACAGCGATCGATCGCCATTTTGAAATCTTGAAGCAAGAAACCCATCGAGAGATTAATCTAATTGACGATTTGCTCGACCTGTCGCGGCTAGATGCCAATACTGAACCCCTGCTGCTGACTACGATCGATCCGGGAAGCTGGATTCGCTATGTTGCTGAGCCCTTTATCGAGCGTGCCCAGAGACATCAGCAAACCCTGGAGCTACACATTCCCGACCACCCTGAGGGAAGTGCTTCGCATCGCCTGCCCCCGCTCACAACCGACCTGACTGATCTAGAACGCATCGTCACCGAACTGCTCGATAATGCCTGCAAATACACTCCCCCCCATGAGACGATCGCCCTCTCAGTGAGTCAACTGCTTGACGGACCGGCCCTTCAGATCAGCGTCTGCAATTCAGGCGTTGAAATTCCCCCCGACGAGCAAACGCGAATTTTTGACAAGTTCTACCGCATCCCCAACCATGATCCCTGGAAATATAGCGGCGTGGGGCTAGGACTGGCACTCGTCAAAAGACTGGTGCAGCGATTAGACGCAACAATTCAAATCAAAAGCGGCAATCGTCACACCACATTCCTGCTCACCGTCCCACTCGATCTACAAGTAACAAACGCTTGAATCCCCCCTTAAATTCCCCAGAAGTGCCTACCCCAACAACGCAGTGATCGATAATCTACCCTTCGCCCCTTGAGCAATGAAAATAATCACTGAAAACTAATAAAGACAAACCTTCTCTCAATAGCCCCCCATCCACGAATGACCCCCGAAGCTATCCTTCAGCAATACACCACCGGCACAAGGGACTTCCGGCGATTCACTTTGCGCGAAATAGATCTGCTGAATCTAGACCTGGCAAAGATCGACTTCAGTGAGGCGGATTTGCGACAAGCGCGTCTAGGAAAAACCAATCTGCACAATGCCAGTCTGCGGCGGGCAAACCTCAGCGAAGCCCTGCTTTGGGGAACAATTCTGACAGAAGCAAACCTGGATGAGGCGATTTTGCGAGAAGCAGATTTGAGCGGTGCAAAGCTAGAGCGGGCAAGCCTTCGATCGGCAATTTTGTGTAAAGCCAGCTTTGGGGGAGCAAGTCTGATTGCAGCAGATCTCAGGGATGCGAATTTATTTGAGGCTGATTTTCGCCCTCCTGCCGACCAAATTACCGATCTCAGTCAGGCAAGGTTAACCGAGGCAGACTTAAGCTATGCCCAGCTCAGCGGGACGATTCTGACCGGGGCAAACCTCGATCGCGCCAAACTCTGCCGTGCCCAGCTCCAGAGCCGATTAGCGCAAAGCACAATGCCGCAAGAACCGCAGCAGAGCGTTGCGGCAACGGATTTGAGTGGAGCCAGCCTGCGCTATGCCGACCTTAGCTATGCTGATTTAACCGGAGCAATTTTGCGCGATGCCGATCTAAAAGGAGCAGATTTAACCGGCGCAATCCTCACCCATGTGGATTGGACAGGCGCAATCCTACCGGATGGAACAAGACAATCCATTTCAGACTCACCCGATTAGGTAGCCCAGGGGAATGAAGCACTCTTTACCCAAGCGGTTTATGCTAAAAAACAAATCGCAAACCGCTCAACAAGTCTTTCTTAATTTGCGCTAATTGAGGTTCAGGGATCAAAATTTGAACCTGTTTTCTTCTCAAGATGAATTAGACAAATCACCGTAACGCATTGATTCTGGAAAGCTCACAAGTGATACGTTACGATTTGCTAAAAAAATCTACAGAAGGCTAAAGATTTAGTCCCAAATCTAAATCCAGAATCGTTGGCGAATCCAAAAGATCTTTTCACTGAAAAGCAGGAGTCAAATGATTTGCCGGGTTTAACCAGCCCTGATCAAGAAGATGAATGTAGAAGAGACAAAGAAAAATCATTTGATTAATAATTAATCAAGTTTTGAATAAATCCTTCCCAGGAAGTGAGGAACGATTTGACCCGGTGTAACTACCGGGTTTTTGCTATTTGCTTAGATTCACCTTTCTGTCGATCGAGAAAGGGTAGCCAATTCAATATCCGGCGTATGAGGAACTGCCTCGTTATGCTGACAGCGGTTGCCCCTCTGGGCTCTGCTCAACCCTTCTCAAGACGACGATCGCCCAGAAGTCCATTAGTATTTCTTTTTAAATTAATAAAAGAAATCGTTGCAGCCTGGGATTGAGGTTCTTTCCTCTGTTATGTTGACTTCATATACGCTTTCCAGTCTCCACTGAGAAAGTCAATGTAGTTTTTCTATGGCTTTCGCCATTATGAGTGATCAAAATCGCACTCATCCGCTCCAGTCCAATTCTCTGGAAACTGCTTTATTTAAGGGCATCGCGCTTTTTACGCCAGGCGGTGATCTGGTGTATTGCATTGATACCAAAAAGCAGAGTTACTGGCATTTGCAGCTTTGTGCCGTGCTGCAAGAAATGCTAGGTCTACCGGAACCGCCTCATTTTCTCGTACCTGCCTATACCGCCACGATCGATCGCTGGTTTGATTCTCAAAGCCAAACCGTTCGCACCTTTGCAGAAGCGTCTCCGTTTGTGTTGCGGCATCGATCGCTCTTAAACGCCCTGTTTGGCGTAAACGATGTGGTTTGGGACGCTGCCCCCTGCCCTGAAGAACTGTGTGACCCGATCGTGCTGCAAACCTACCGCAAACCGTTTCCACAGCTTTGGGAAGATCACGACCTGCTGGTGCGATTTGAGAAAGCCAAGCTGCTCACGCCCCCTCAAACTGACGGACCGACCCTGTCCTGGTCACCTGCTGAGCCGATCGCCCCAACTCAAGGTTATGTCTTTCGTTTGTTTGTCTCAGGCGCCACGCTGGGAACCGAACGCATTCTCAAGGAACTGCATCAACTTTTAGACCAAATGCTTCAGCGATCGTACACGCTCAAAATTGTCGATATTCACCGTCATCCTGAACTGGCAGAAGCAGACCAAATTGCAGCAACGCCGACATTAGTGAGAGTCTGGCCCCGCCCAGTACGGCGGATTGTGGGAGATTTGGCGAGCGCAGATAAACTGCTGCAAACGCTGATCGTCACAAACTGGTCAGAATAAGTTGTGCCTAACTTGCCTAAACAGGTAACTTGCCTAAACAAGCATCAAACAGGCAGGAGCGATCGCTGGCATTCGGGACAGATGGCATGAATCGTAAGCTGACAGTCAAGCAGGTGATAGCCTTCTTTCTGAGCCGTCTTTGCCCCTGTTTTTAGAATCGAATCATTTTTAAATTCGATCGTCTTATTGCAGCGAACGCAGATGAGATGGTGGTGATGATAGGGCGAGGGCTGATTGATCTCATAGTGTTTGTGCCCTTCTGCCAGCTCAAGTTCCCGCAAAATGCCCATCCGCGACATCAGCTTCAGATTGCGGTAAATCGTAGACAGACTAATCGCTTCACCGTCGTCAAGCAGTAGGTTATGCAAATCCTCCGCGCTCAGATGTTGTCCCTTTGGGAGATTTTGAAAAATTTGCAGGATTGTTTCTCGCTGCGGGGTGAGTCGCCAGCCTCGCTCGTTTAATTCGGACTTTAGAGAGGACACGGTATACATAGCCCACTTTCCTTTCTCAACAGTGCAGCCTTAATGGGAAGGATAGCAATTGCACCTTTCAATTTGCAAGAGAAAAGGATTATTGCGAATGATCCCTAGTGAGATGAGCGGCGAATGTCCCTGGTAAAGCAGCTTCAAAATCAGGGCTAAAGGCAGTTCGGAGATCCATTTGTTCTGCAATTCTAGCAACTGGCTCTAGAGGATGTGGGGCTTCTAATAAGACTCGCTTGCAAGAAGCAGAAAAAGTTGATTTGCTGCTGGAGGAAATAAATGGGTCATAAAACGCTAGAAGTAAAGCGCAGCATACATTAACAGCGGAAAGCGATCGAATTAAAAGTTGCAGTTTGTTACGATGAAAAAGTCAGAAATCTGGGAAAAACTGGTGTTTACTGGACTTGTTCGATCGATTGGCAAACTCCGCCCCCTTGGAACCGACCTGATGCAAATCACCTGCAATTTTCCTCACGGGGGGAGTGCTTCGCAACAGGCAGGCGCAGAAGCAATTTTGCACGATTTAGAACTGGGCGATAGTGTTGCTGTTGATGGTGTTTGTCTCACCGTGATGCACCTCTTGCCCCAGGGCTTTACTGCTGCTGTTTCCCCAGAAACCCTCGATCGCACCACGCTGGGCAAAACTTCTGGTGAGATGATCGTTAATCTGGAGCCATCACTGCGGGTTGGCAGTAAGCTCGGCGGGCATTTCGTCACCGGACATATCGATGGCACAGGCTATTTAGACACGGCAGTCCGCACCGAAAACGCCTGGGAAATGAGCTTTCGCGCTGATGAACGAGTCAGCCGCTACATTGTCTCTAAAGGCAGCATCGCGGTCAATGGCGTTAGCCTCACTATTGCAGACTGCAATGCGATCGGCTCCTGGTTTAAGGTTGCGGTCATTCCGGTCACGTATGCCGAAACCAATCTGCGGTTACTGCAACCTGGCGACCCGGTCAATCTAGAAGGGGACGTACTGGGAAAGTATGTGGAAAAGTTTTTGCGGACAGACCAAAATCATCCTGCCGCAAGGTCTTCCGCCGCACCTACCGCCGCAATGTCTCCCCCTGACAGCCTCAGCCCCAGTTTTTTAGCGGAGCATGGCTATTTGTAGCTTGAGCGGCTTTGCGACTTGCAGGAAGCACAGTTTTCCAGTAGTTCCCCCGCATGAACAGCTTTGTACTTACAAGCGATGAAATGAGCCAGCGTGCTTGATGAACCGCCCCAATTCTGGAAAACCCGAAAACTGTTCAAAGTTCTCCAGAATTAAGGAATTTAGAGGGCGGCAAAGCCTGAAACGAAGCTCAGTTCAACAGGTGGATACAGGGTAGCCAGAATTGGAGGGTTAGGTGAGAGTTGAAAGAGGGTTAGCTGCCGTTGCTTAACAATTCCACGATCGCCCGATGCTCAACGGGAGGGGCAGCAGGCAACGTTTGACGAGTATCAGTAATTAGCCAGTCCAGCGCAGCCGCCTGAAGGTCGATCGACGCACCATCCTTATCCACGCAATAGCGACCGAAGACGAGCTTATTCACCAGTCGCACGTTTTCACCCAGACGCGAGTATTCAAAGATCACGCTGTTATCGACCGTTGCATTGCGGCAGATATGACAGCTTGGACCGATCATCGAAGGACCAATAATAGTTGCTCCGTCTTCGATGCGCGTCATGCCGCCAATATAAACCGGACCCTGAATATTGACCTTGTCCCAGTTGACTGCCACATTGAGTCCTGTGTAGATGCCGGGTGCGACCTCATGACCCGGAATGTCCACATTCTTCACCTTACCGGACAGCACATCGCGAATTGCCTGCCAGTAGTCGGGCACTTTGCCGATATCGACCCATTCAAAATCCATCGAGATGCCATAAAAAGGCGCGCCAACCTCGACCAGCTTGGGAAAGAGCTGACCGCCAATATCGTACTCCACGCCCGAAGGAATATAGTTGAAAATTTCTGGCTCAAAGATGTAAATGCCTGTGTTGATGTCGGTGCTCAGTGCCTCTTCAACCGATGGTTTTTCCTGGAATGCTTTGATTCGTCCGGTTTCATCAGTGACCACGACTCCGTAACTGGAGACATCTTCATGTGGAACTGACTTCATAATCACCGTGGCGATCGAGCCTTTTTCCCGATGCCACTTGACTGCCGCCGTCAGATCGAGATCGATCAGGGCATCTCCGCACAGCACAATAAAGGTGTCATCAAAAAACGGAGAAAAGTCCTGAATGCGGCGCATTCCCCCGGCAGAGCCAAGGGCTTTTCCCTTCAGCTCACCGTCAACAATACTGCCCTCAAACGAATAGGCAATCTGAACACCAAACCGCTGTCCATCGCGAAAATAGCTTTCAATCTCGTTTGCCAAATGACTGACATTTACCATGATTTCGTCAAAGCCATGCTGTCTCAGAAGTTCCAGCAGGAATTCCATCACGGGCTTTTGCAGAATCGGAATCATCGGTTTGGGAATGGTGTAAGTGATGGGGCGAACCCTTGTACCCTTTCCCGCCGCCAAAATCATGGCTTTCATATAACGTCTATCCCTCTATACCTGGGCTATAAACTGCTGGACAGAAGTGAGCAAGCATCTCTCCAGTCTTTCACAACTTATTCCCGATCAGCGGCGATCGGTTTAAGATTTGCAGAAAATCTATAGACTGATGAAATTAACGTTGACAGAATCTCGCAAGTCCCTTGAGGAAGACAGTTTTGCAAAACAATAAAGGCTCCTGAGTCGCTCAGGGGATATGTTTGCTAAAGACTGTTCAAGCCTATCGGATTGCCTTTCCCATCATCCTACTTTTTCAGGTCAGGCGAAAGGGTGGCGGAGGACGGGTCATGCAGCAGAAGGTGGATTTCACAAGGCTATGCCAGTGGTTGACCAGTCCGGCAGAATAGGATTCCAGCAGAACATCAGTCCGGCAAAACAAAGGCAGGCAGCGTTCCTTCGCTCAGCAGGGCAGGGGTAAGGCTGCGAACGTTTAGATCCTCGTAAAAGACCTGCTGCGATAGCTCCACCTTGGACTGGGCAGACAGCAGCAGCAGTGCCCAAAATACGCCAACGCGATCGCTTGTTTCAGAGTGAGCCATATGGGAAGCATTTGGAGCTGATTCTTCTGCCGATCGATCGGGCTGAACCTCGCGCCACCAGTAGAGCAACTGCTCAAAATTAAGCCATTCATCACCCTGACTGAGTTCCTGCCAGCGTTCGGTCAAAAACTGCTCCAGAATTGCCGCCACCTCAGAAAGGTTTTCCTGGTGGGCAAGCTGGGCGATCGTGCGAATTGCCTGCTTTTGGGAATGGGGCCGGGCACGGCGGGCAACCACACGACGAGTTTTTGGCTCTGCTATCGCTGCCGCGATCAAATTAAGCTGGGTGATCAGTTCAGGCAGCGTCACTCGCCGAGAAGGAATGGGTGGGGCAGTGGCTCGGCGGCGAATGCGTCGTTCCAAGTGCGGCGGCAAGCCCGGATTCACACACGGTTCAAAATCATCTGCCAGCTCTTCTTCGGGCGGTGGCTCGGCACTGGCTTCGCGGGCAAGACTGTCTGCCTTGAGCAGCAGCAGCATCGAAGCATAGAGAAACGCCTGTCCCGACTGAGACAAATCCGCTTCGTAGGGGGCGCGTCCGTTAGCTGCGATCGTTCCTGGGGAAGCCGTGCCTCCGTCAGGCTTGAGTTTGCTGAGAAAGCGATCGATCACCTCGATCACCTGCACATCCCAAGGATTGATCTCTCCCCGTTCCGCCAGCTCAATCAGGAAGGAAATTGCGTTCTGCGCCAGGGAAAGGGACATGACAAGTTAGGGAAAAAGAAAGTTTATCTAAGGCTAGCGCGAACAAAATAAATTGCAGCAACCACGATACAAATTAACAGGAGCAGCGGAACCCACAGACTCCACTTGTTAAGCGGGTCGATTAAAGCAGAAGCTTCTGTCATGTCTGTTGTTCTGGCAGGGAGCAGCAGTTCCATCGGGAGGATGACCAGAGCCACTTTAATTAGATCCTTAACGAATTAGCTCCTTAACGTGAAAATGAGCGGCTATAGCCTTTTTCTTGCCATTGCCTGCAACCGCTCCAAAGGAAACTCAGCGGTAAAATGATCCAAGGGCTTAAGCTGCCCTGCAACTGTGTAAACGTAGAGGATGCCGCCAACCATACGGCTTGATGAAATTAAATCAAGGGCTTTTGCCAGGTGAAGGCACTGAGTAACCTCATGAGGTGTGATCATTACTGCGGTTTAGTTTCCGGTGAATTAAAACAAAAAAGTAGAGTGTGGCTGCGAAATCTGGTAGCGATAACAGCCATTTCCTGCTGTAGCATGATCTGCCACACCAGGGTGAAACTTGAAGGAAGTATGCCGTAAGACAGATGCACCTATTAACAGAAGACAACTCATCCAAAGAAGTACCACAGTGGTTATGCGTTGCCCTGTGCAAGCAAGTTAACCGCTAGTTTAGTTGACAATTCTGTTGAATGTAAACGTTTTCATTCCGTTAAGTTTTAAAGTTGTAAATGAACTCTCTCTTAAGAAATAGAGACGAGAAAGAGAGGCAAGGACTACAGATTTGACTTATGCCTTTATTCCGGTTGCGGCAATCCCGCGAATAAACTGTCTCTGACAGACGAGAAACAGCAGTCCTACGGGCAGAGTGACCAGCACCACGGCTGCCATCAGCAGCGACCAGCGATCGGTAAACTGTTCTTGAAATGCGGCAAGGGCAAGCTGGACGGTTTGCAGTTCGGGACGGGTGGTAAAAACAAGCGGCTTAAACAGGTCATTCCACTCACCGATAAACGAAAACAGAAAGAGGGTGACGATCGCCGGACGTGCCAGAGGCAAGATAACGTGCCAGAGGATTTGCAGCCGCGTTGCCCCATCCAGTGCCGCTGCTTCTTCTAGCTCGATCGGAATTGTCTCAAAATATTGTTTCAGCAGCACAATGCCAAAGCCATTTACCGCAGTAGGCAAAATGAGCGCGCCGTAGGTGTTGATCAAATGCCCCCATTTCAAAATTAGAAAGACCGGAATCACCAGAATTTGAAACGGGATCACCAGCGTTGCCAGGATCAGCACCAGCATGAGCGATCGTCCTCGAAACTGAAACCGCGCCAGTCCATAGCCTGCTAGAGCCGAAGTGATACTCTGGGCAAGCGTGACACTCAACGCGACCAGCGTCGAATTGGCAAACGCTCGCAAAAAGTCGCCCTGCTGCCAAACGGCGCGATAGTTTTCCCATGTCCAGCCAATCTTCCCAGTGGGTAAAGTAGGCAGGCTTTCAGGAGGCGCAAAGGTAGCTAGCAGCACGATCGCCAGCGGCAGCAGCACCAGCGCAGCTCCAATTAGAAGCAGGAAACGATTCAGCCAGGGCAAGAGGCGAGCGGTGATTCGGGTAGCCAAAGGCAAAAACGGAAGGGCAGATTGATCTGAAACAATCGATGGCATCGGCAAAGCTTTGGGTATTCAATGCATCCATAAGCTATGCTACAAACTTAGCTGCCTTTCAGAAGAATCTTCCTATTGGCTCAACGGTCTGCTTGTAAATTGCAGCGGCAAACCAGTAGGGTGGAGGTTAGGATTGGATATCTGTTTCACCGAGGAGACGACGAACCCATGCAGCAGCTTGACTACTCCCCTGAGCTTGACTTTGAGAGTGAGTCTTATAAAGACGCGTATAGCCGCATCAATGCGATCGTCATTGAGGGTGAGCAAGAGGCATTTGACAATTA
>NZ_JACJOR010000454.1:0-19160 GCF_014695615.1 Leptolyngbya sp. FACHB-711 | reverse complement strand
CTGATCAACGATCGGGACTACAGCTATCGCTCCTATGAAATTCGGCTGGTGCAGCAGGTGGCAAACCAGTGTGCGATCGGCTTACGGCAGTCGCGGCTGTATCAGGCAGTGCAGCAGCAGGTTGAGGAACTGACCCGCCTGAATCTGCTGAAGGATGATTTCTTGAGTACAGTTTCCCACGAACTGCGGAGTCCGATCACCAATGCAAAAATGGCAGCTCAAATGCTAGAAATCGTGCTTCAAAAGGCAAATATGCTCAATCCTGAGTTACCTAGGCCGCTCGATCGCTATCTGCAAATTCTCAAAGACGAGTGCCAGCGCGAAATTAGCCTGATTAACAACCTGCTCGATCTAACTCGCCTGAATGACGAATCGGAGCCGCTGCGGCTAACTGCGGTTGATCTCTCGCTGCTCATTCCTCAAATCACACAAGGCTTTTTAGAGCGCATCCAGAACCAAAATCAAGAGCTAATCTATAAATTGCCGCCTGATCTGCCGCTTGTGCAAACCGAGGTTACTGCGCTAGAGCGGGTTCTGATCGAACTGGTGAATAACGCCTGCAAATACACGCCGCCCCAGGAAAAAATCATTATCCGAGTTCAGGTTGCTCCACAAACGCTGCAAATCTCGATCTGTAATACGGGCATCGAAATTCCTGAAGCAGAGCGCAGTCGCATCTTCGATCGGTTTTATCGCATTCCGAACAACGATCCCTGGAAGCACGGCGGTACGGGATTGGGCCTAGCACTGGTGCGAAAACTGACGGAACGCTTGAAAGGAACGATTTGCCTTCAGGTCGGGTCCAATCAAACCACTTTTGTGATTGAGTTGCCCAGGGCGATCGAGGAGTAGGAGAGAAGTAGGAACAGATTGATGCGATCGATTTGACGCGACCGATCCCACAAACTGCTCTCTCGCCCCCAATTCAGGGAAAATCTCTCCTACGGGTTCTCAAAGTCTGCCAAAACCTGGGGCATTTCGGGGGCGGAGTAGAACTCCTAATTCTTCTCAAACACCCCCTCAAACCTTAACTGCCAATCTCTGCCAAAATATCAGTCGCGTGGCTTGCCGTGTCTATGGTTGAGTAAACTTTCGCAATTTTGCCCGACCCATCAATCACATAAGTAACTCGCTTTGAGTAGCCGCCGCCGTCTACATCGTATGCCTTGGTGATCTTGCCATCCACATCTGCTAACAGCGGAAAGGGCAGATTGTACTTTTGGGTAAATGCCTGGTGAGAGGTTTCGTCGTCCATGCTCACGCCAAACACGGTGATATCTTTGCCTTGATAGTCGCTGTAGTAGTCGCGAAAACCGCAGGCTTCTTTGGTGCAGCCAGGAGTGTCATCTTTGGGGTAGAAATACAGCACGACGGTCTTTCCGGCATAGTTAGACAGCGTGACGGTGTTGCCGTGGGTATCTTTGACGGTGAAATTGGGTGCAGTTGCGCCTTCGGTAAGCGGCATCGTCTTGTCTCCTTTTCGAATGCGGATAGACAACCAAAAATCTTAACCTAGTTTGGGTACAGGCTGGTGAATGCGCTGGTGATTGACCGATCGCCTCATGCACGCTGAATGCATTATCAACGCACCATTAATGCGCCTTCATCCAAGTAAAGTAAAAAGTCGCTCCCTGACCGATATCCGATTCGACCCAGACTCGACCCCCGCGCATTTCAACAGTTTTTTGCACTACTGCCAGTCCGATTCCGGTTCCTTCCACCTGATCGCGGGCTTCAAGCCGCTGAAAAATGCCCCAAATTTTGGGTTGATATTCGGGCACAATTCCTGCACCGTTATCGGCAACGGCAAATTCATAAAAGTGATCCTGCTCGCGCACGCGAATCTCGATTTTGGACGGGTGTTTGGACTGTTGCAGTTCTTCCCCAGTTTTGGGATGAGGGACTTGCCCGTACTTCAGCGCATTGCTGATCAGATTGAGGAAAACTTGCTCTAGTGGCACTCTTTCCGTGATCAGCGTTGGCATTTCGGGCTGAATAATAATTTGCACTTCCGGCGGGGGAGACAATAGCTCGATCGTTTCCTGCAAAAGCTGCTGAACGCTGAGCCGCTCCAGTTTCCCCTTAAATCGTCCTGCCCGCAATACTGCAAGATCCCATCGATTAAGCCTTCCATCCGATGCACCCGCCCCCGCAGCAGTTTCATTTGCTGACATGCATCGCTGGTCAGAATGTCTTCCAGGTCTTCTTCTAGCCAGGTCGAAAGGTTGGCGATCGCCCGTAAAGGAGCTTTTAAATCGTGAGAAGCAATATAGGCAAACTGATCGAGTTCTCGATTGCTAGCTTCCAGGGCGCGGGTGAGCTGCAATAGTTCCTCTGCCTTGCGTTCAACTTCCTGCCGCGATCGAACCTGATCGGTCACATTAACTGCATGAACCATGATCCCGTAGACCTGATGGTTTGCGTCAAATAGCGGCTGGTAAACGTAGTTCCAGAAGCTCTCTTCGATTTTACCGTCGCCATTGTGATCGAAAACTGCCCGCTCCTCGCGCCCCCCATAAGCCTCACCGCTTTCATACACCCGATCGGGCAGCTCGTAAAAGCCCTGCTGATTAAGGACAGGCAACGCTTCTCGCACCGGTTGCCCAATACAGTCTTCTCCCACCAGTGAACTGCTGAAACAGAGCATTTGCCGTTTGGATTACATGATTAGAACCGTGTGTTATCCAGATGGCAGCCGGAGCCCGAGCAAACACGCCCTGAAGTTCTGCTCGCGCTGCCTGAGCTTCTGCCAGAGCCTGATCGCGCAGTTCTTGTTCCTGTTTTTGATCGGTGATATCCCGCGATACGCCAACGATTTCAACGACCTGTCCGGTGATGTCAAAAATGGGCGATTTGATCGTGTGGAAAAAGCGAACTTCACCGTCAGCGCGAACATTCGATTCTTCTGAAACTTCGATCGGCTGTCCTGAGGCAAACACTTCAGCATCAGTATCAGAATGCAGGGTGTAGTGGAAGCGCAGTTCTTCGATCGTTTTGTCGTAGTAGTTCTGGGTTGCCTGGTTTGCATAAATTAGGCGGGAGTTGGGTGCGAGGCTGTAGACCATATCCTGCACCGAGTTGAGGATTTGGGCATAGCGATATTCGCTGTCACGCAGGGCAATTTCAATCTTTTTGCTATCGGTAATGTCGCTATGAATGCCAATCCATTCACGGACAGTGCCATCGGTTTCAAGGACGGGCACGGCTCGCACAGACATTCCGCGATACATACCATCCTGTCGCCGCAGTCGATGCTCAACTTGATACATCGTTTGGGTTGTCAGCGCATGATTCCAAGCTTGAGCGGTCTGAGCGCGACCGTCTGGATGAACTGCAGTGAGCCAGCCCCAGCCCAAATATTCTTCAAGCGATTGTCCGGTAAAGGCACTCCATCCCGGCTGCTCTGAAACGAATTCTCCGTTTGCTTTCGTATCCCAAACAATTTGCGATGTGGCTTCAACCAGCGATCGATAGCGTTCTTCGCTTTTTCGCAGGGCTTCTTTGGCAGTTTCGAATTCCTGTCGCTCCGCGCGTTCGCGCTGCAATTCCCGATGGCGTTCTTCGGCTTCTCTTTCTTTTATCTTTTCGTTTGTAATATCGAGCATGATACCGTGCAGCATTTGCGGTCTGTTCTGGCTATCTTTGATCACACGCACGATATCTTTTAGCCAGATAATTCGCCCATCGGCAGCGATCGCTCGATACTCAAATTCGTGGTCGCGTCCTTCCTTAGCGGCACAGAGGCAGAATTGAATGCTGCGACCCGATCCTTTGGATGCAGAAGTGTATCCTGCCAAAAAGTCAGTTCCGAAAGCCACTGCTGCACTGGATACCCCAAAATCTGCTCAGCTCGATCGCTGACAAACGTAAATTGCCAGGTCGCCAGATCCATTTCCCAGACGATCGCATCCAAATCTTGCAGCAAAGTAAAAAATCGATCGCGAACTGCTGTTTCTGTCTGAACTGTTTCTGCTTGGGCTGTTTCTGTCTGAACTGTTTCTGCCTGGGCTGTTTCTGTCTGAACTTTAGTCTGGAAAGCTTCACTGGATTGCATCGATACATCACCAGATACCCCAGACCGATTCATAATCCAATACTCCTTCGATCGCTGGCTCGATCAGTAATGATGCCAAAGGGATTATCGGCTACGGGAGTTAAAGCTACATCTATAAGGGGAGCGATGCTGCTGTGCTTCTTGCTCAGCTTGGAAGTCCCTCAGAATTGGGAGATTCAGGGGGGCTGCAAGATTTGAAACTTAAAACAGTAACCCCCCGAAACAGCACCTTCTGTAGAACAGTAGAACCAGGAAATCGTGCGAGTCTTTATTACAGGAGCCACGAGAAATGTTGGCGCAGAAACGATGCGGAGCCAGCATTATCCTAAAGTCGCGATCGTTGCTAGAGTACGGTCACCGCAGTCTGGAACTTTCGGCAGGCGGCTGCTCCTCTTGTCCAATCAGTTCAGGATAGGAAGGTGCAACAGGCAAAGATTTCATCTCGTTAGTGGCAATATGACCCAGATAAAATGCCCCTGCTTCAATATCCAGTGAATGGGCAGTTACATCTCCTTCCAGGCGACCTGTGCGCGTGAGCGTGAGCCGTCCTTCGGCAATCACTCTGGCTTTCACCACACCATGCACCACAATATTATTTGCTCGTAGCTCTGGACCTTCAACCAATCCCGACTGGGAAATTTCCATATCGCCCCGAACTTCCACTGTGCCATGCACAATGCCATCCACGCGCAAATTTCCCTCGACGTTAAGAACTCCCTGGATTTCGCAGGTTGAGCTGATGTAGGTCAATGAAGAAGACGGATTGCGCTTAAACATCCTTAAACCGTAAAAAACAACCATTAAAAAAGAAGAAATAATCTAGCCTGAGCGCGAGCCTCTTGAGGGTAGTCCAAGTATCTGGTATAGCAAGTATCCGGTATAGAACTATAGCCCATTCACACAAATTGACAAACAAAAAAATCCCCCGCTATTGGAGGGATTCATTGAGCCTAACCGTGAGAGATGCTTATAACAGCAGGAGAATTAACCGTTGATTACAGGAGCGGTCAGTGCAACCGGAGTTTCTGCACCCGCAGCCAGGTCAAGCGGGAAGTTGTGAGCATTACGCTCGTGCATCACTTCCATGCCCAGGTTGGCGCGGTTTAGCAGGTCTGCCCAGGTGTTCACCACCCGTCCCTGCGAATCCAGAATGCTCTGGTTGAAGTTGAAGCCGTTCAGGTTGAACGCCATTGTGCTGATGCCCAGTGCCGTGAACCAGATACCGACCACAGGCCACGCACCCAGGAAGAAGTGTAGTGCCCGGCTGTTGTTGAACGAAGCATATTGGAAGATCAACCGACCAAAGTAGCCGTGTGCAGCCACGATGTTGTAGGTCTCTTCCTCTTGCCCAAAGCGGTAGCCGTAGTTCTGCGACTCGTTTTCGGAGGTTTCCCGCACCAGCGAAGAAGTTACCAGCGAACCATGCATTGCAGAGAATAGCGAACCGCCAAAGACAGCTGCCACGCCCAGCATATGGAACGGGTGCATCAAGATATTGTGCTCTGCCTGAAATACGAACATAAAGTTGAACGTTCCAGAGATACCTAGCGGCATACCATCCGAGAACGAACCTTGTCCGATCGGGTAGATCAGGAACACTGCCGTTGCAGAAGCCAGCGGTGCAGAGTAAGCCACACAAATCCAGGGGCGCATTCCGAGACGGTAGGAAAGCTCCCACTGACGACCCAAGTAGCAGAAGCAGCCGATCAGGAAGTGGAAAACGACGAGCTGGTAAGGACCACCGTTGTAGAGCCACTCATCCATGCTGGCGGCTTCCCAAATCGGGTAGAAGTGCAGACCGATCGCGTTGGACGACGGAATCACTGCACCCGTAATAATGTTGTTGCCATAAAGCAAAGAACCTGCCACAGGTTCACGGATGCCATCAATGTCCACGGGAGGAGCAGCGATAAAGGCAATGATGTAACAGATTGTTGCAGAGAGCAGCGTCGGGATCATGATGACGCCAAACCAACCGATGTAAACCCGGTTTTCGGTAGACGTAATCCAATCGCAAAAACGCTCCCACAGACCTGCGCCTTCGCGCTTCTGAAGAGTAGTTGTCATGATTGCTATGGTTTAAGAAATGATGCGATTAAATGTATGAGCAAGTGGAACCTCGCTGTCATTTATCGTAGGCGGAGTTGCAGAATTTGCCAAGAATGGTGATTCTTTGCAACAGTAATTTATGTACCGATATGAAGACAGATTTGAGTATTTAATCAATCTATTATTTCAATCTGTTTACAATTCAAATTCAGTACAAAATTGCGATCGATTGCTTCTAATTCAATTGGAATCAGGTAATTCACAATTTGCGTTGGGTGGTACATCGGAGCAGCTTCAGCACAAAGCAACTACATCAAAATCAAAAATAGCCGCTGAAACAAAAGAATTGCTTCAAATTTCAGCAAATTTTGTTCACAACTATTCACTCAGGTTTACAAACTAATGTGTCTAATTTGTGAGTCGGATTAAATTGCCCGGCAGGGGGCACTGCCATTAGTTACCCTGCTCCTGTAAATTTGCTTTTAGAGCAAGGAAAGTCAATCATTACAGCAATTTAATGAACTCTTGTAAGGGCTTTTCTCAGCAAACCTGTGACGATCGCCGGAGTCTCTAGGTGAGGTAAAACGCCTGCATCAGGAATCGTCCAAAACTCCCGAACTGCTCCAGAACTCAGCCCAGCAAGCCGTTTGCCTACAGCAGGACTGCCAAAGCGGGACTTCTCGCCCCAGACAAAGAAAGTCGGTACGTTGAGCTGCGGTAAATATAGCGACAAATCAAAACATAAGTCGCCCCTGAGCGAGGCTAGGGCTGCATAGTCCGCGTTAAGCTGCTGCGCTGAGGTGAGATACGCTTCCACCATTTCCTGCGTCACCCGTGATCGATTCGCAAAGAGAAACTGCTCTAGAAAATTACGCACCGCAAACTCATTTGCCGCGCCTGCGGAATACAGCAAGCGATCGATTCCTGGAATGCCTGCAATTTTCGCTGGAAGCCCGTTACCATAATTTGAATCAAAATCTGAATAGCCTGCGGGCGACACCAGAAACAGCGATTGAAACAGATCGGGACGCTGAATTGCTAATCGAATCACTAAACCCCCGGTGAGCGAAGCAGAGACGACCGTAGCAGGTGTGCCAATTTTTTCCAGCAGTTCCGTAATGACCTGAAAATAGTCTTCGGGCTGATAGTCTCGTATCGGATGGGTCGATCGTCCCCAGCCAATTAAATCGGGCGCGATCACCCGATAATCGGGCGCAAAAGCCGGATACACTTTTGACCACTCATAAGCCGACGAACCGCCACCCAAACTGTGCAGAAATACAAGCGGCGGCAAATCTTCTCCCACTTCAGGATGTCCGCGCCAGGGGCGATCGGTTGGGGTGTAGTAAACCATCACTCCCAGGAACGTGGTAATAATATGCTGCGTGAATCCGGGCGGCTGAAACTGAGGCATCGGCTTAAAGATTAATCGGCTTAAGGATTAACAGAATTTAAATCAACTAACTTCAAATCAACAAAATGAACCTACTTCAAATCAACAGAATGAACTTAGGGAGGGGCAAACGTTGGGAGGGCAAACGTCCCAAGCATAGCGGATTTCATTGAGGTTCGATCGCAGCCAAAACCTTATCCAGTTCGATATCTAAATTCAATATCTAATTCGATCGAGCCTTTTAACGGAACCCTTCGACGTACTGCTTTAGCTCTCTTGCCATGCGGCGTAAGCCCTGCTGCTCGTCCTGACGCAGAAACAGCAGAAAAACATGGGTCACGGCTCCCGAAAGGTTCTCCTGGTGAATGTATTTTGTGCGCTGGCGATCGATTTGCTGCAACTGGAAGACGCTCTCACTGCGAAATCCGGGCGCGGTATAAACCCATCTCAAACAGGTTTCAGGCTGGAGTAAGGTAATGTGCGGTTCAAATTCGGTTTCACTTTCTTCGCGCACCCGCCGCAGCGACAGGTGAACTTTTCTCCCCTGAGTAAAAGGCTTTCTGGGATTGCGATCGTACAGAAACGTGTTCCAATACAGCCATTTCTCTTTATGGATCAGGGCTTCCCAGACAACTGGCTTGGGTGCATTGATTTCGATTTCGGTGTAGAGACTGGGCATAGCTGCCGGAAAGTGCTGCGTGTTTCGTGTGCAAGGGTACAGTTTAACGGGTGAGCTGCCTCTTAGACTGGGCAGTGCATCACTGCAAGGACTAAGATTTCAATAGGATTTCGATCGCCAACGATTTAAGAGTTCCGCGAATTCCCACCGATGTAACGATAGGTTTTAGAGGATGTTTGAAAAGTCATCATGATGCCTCGAACCGCCCCCTCGTGGGTCAATCGGGTTAATCGGGTCAATTTTGGCGAGAAACCCACTTTAGGAGATTCAGATTAGGGAATTCAAAGTCCGCCAGTATTGAGGGGTTAGGGGGCAATGTAGGATATTAGACATTTTTCAAACATCCTGCTAATCTGCCGCTCCCATTGAATGACTTACTTTCGGCAACTTCCATTCAGCTGCGCCCACCCTTTAGCCACGTACGCATAGGAGCATTTAGCGATCGTATGGTCAGTCTGACACCCAACCCTAGCTATAGTTTAACGATTCGGATTCAGCTGCCCAACATTGCCGGGACGCTGGCTCCTGTGATTCAGGCGATCGCTGGGACAGGCGGAAATATTGGCCAGATTGATCTGATCGAAGTCAACCGCAAAACGCTTATCAGAGAAATTACCGTAGATGCATCGAGCGCAGATCATTCTGAGGCGATCGTTCACGCGATTAAAGACGTTCAGGGCATCAAGATACTGGATGTCTACGATCGCACATTCAGCCTGCATCGGGGCGGCAAGATCAGCGTGCAGAGCAAGATTTCGCTGAAGCGTATAAGCGATCTGGCAATGGCTTATACGCCCGGAGTGGGGCGAATTTGTACGGCGATTGCCCAGCAGCCAGAGCGGGTTTATGAGCTGACGATTAAAAGTAATACGGTGGCGATCGTCACAGACGGCAGCGCAGTCCTAGGGCTGGGAAATCTGGGCGCAGCGGGGTCAATGCCTGTCATGGAAGGCAAGGCAATGCTGTTTAAAGAATTCGCCGGAATCGATGCCTTTCCCATTTGTCTGGCGACTCAGGATGTCGATGAGATTGTGCAGACGGTGAAGCATATTGCCCCGGTCTTTGGCGGTGTGAACCTGGAAGATATCAGTGCGCCGCGCTGTTTTGAGATCGAAGCCCGCCTGAAGCAGGAACTCGATATTCCCGTGTTTCACGATGACCAGCACGGTACGGCGATCGTCACTCTGGCAGCTCTGCTAAACGCGCTCAAGGTCGTTCACAAATCGATCGATCAGGTGCGAATCGTGATTAATGGGGCAGGTGCAGCCGGAATTGCGATCGCCCAGCTTTTGCAAACTGCAGGCGCAACCCGAATTGTAATGTGCGATTCACGCGGCATTCTCTCAACCGCTCGGACTGACCTGAATGACCAAAAGCGCAAGTTTGCCGTTTCGGAAAGCGGGTTGCTAGCAGATGCCATGATCAACGCAGACGTATTCCTGGGGGTCAGTGCGCCGGGCGTGGTCAGTGTTGAAATGGTCAAATCAATGGCAGACGAGCCGATTGTCTTTGCAATGGCAAACCCTATTCCCGAAATCCAGCCCGAACTGGTGACGGATTTAGTGGCAGTCATGGCAACCGGACGCAGCGACTACCCCAATCAAATCAACAACGTCCTGGCGTTTCCCGGTGTCTTTCGCGGAACGCTCGACTGTCGTGCCAAAACCATGACCACCCAAATGTTTCTTGAAGCGGCAAAGGCGATCGCCTCCCTAGTTAACCCAACTGACCTCAGCCGGGAACAAATTGTGCCCTCGGTCTTTGACGATCGGATCGCAATTTCAGTGGCGGCAGCAGTGCGTTATGCGGCAAGAGCTGAGGGCATTGCTCACGATTAAACCTGTCAAAGATTAAACCTGTAAAATAGGAAGGAATCAAAAGAGCTGGAAGTTTTGCCCCTGCTGATCATCTCTCTGGTTAGCTTTTTTGGGCAAGTTGTTCTTTGCTTCCCTACTTCGATCATTAAATTTGTGCCTTATTCTGAGCTTCCTGATTCGTTTGACGTTTTGATTATTGGCGGTGGTGCGGCTGGACTATATGCAGCACTTCGCATTCCCCAGCATTACCGCGTTGGCCTAATTACCAAAGAAACCCTCTCTCTCTCTGCGAGTGACTGGGCACAAGGGGGCATTGCAGCCGCGATCGACCCGCAGGATTCGCCGAGTTTACATATCGAAGATACGCTGAAGGCAGGGGCAGGCTTGTGCGAGCCACAGGCAGTCGAGCTTTTGGCAACCCAGGCTGCGGACTGTATTGCGTCGTTGCTTGAGATGGGCGTGCGGTTTGATCGGCGGGAAAATCAGCTCGCTCTGACGCTAGAGGCGGCTCATTCTCAACGGCGAGTGCTTCATGCAGCAGATACAACAGGCAGAGCCTTGGTGAATACGCTCGTAGAGCAGGTTTTAAAGCGATCGAACGTTCAAATCCTGGAGCAGGCATTTGTGCTGGATCTGTGGCTAGAAAACCAGCAATGTTGCGGGGTCAGTTTGCTGTACCAAAACCTGCTTTGCTGGCTGCGGGCAGGAGCGGTCATTCTGGCGACGGGTGGCGGCGGGCAGGTCTTTGCCCAAACGACAAATCCGGCAGTCAGCACAGGCGACGGGGTGGCGATGGCATGGCGGGCAGGGGCAGAGCTGCGCGATTTAGAATTTGTGCAGTTTCATCCCACTGCCTTGACTTACCCTGGCGCACCGCGATTTTTGATTAGCGAGGCGGTTCGGGGGGAAGGGGCGCATCTGGTGGACTCGGCTGGACACCGATTTGCCTTTGACTACCATCCGGCAGGTGAACTCGCACCGCGTGATGTGGTAAGTCGAGCAATTTTTAGCCATCTGCAAAAGACGGCTGCTGATCCTGCAATTGCTCACGTCTGGCTGGATTTGCGTCCCATCCCTGCAGCAACGATTCGCCATCGCTTTCCAAACATCATGGGAGTTTGCCAGCAGTGGGGAATTGATATTTTCCAACAGCCGATTCCGGTCGCGCCTGCGGCTCATTACTGGATGGGCGGTGTGACTGCCGATCGCCTCAATCAAACCACGATCGCCGGACTCTTTGCCGTTGGCGAAACGGCTAGCACAGGCGTACATGGTGCAAATCGATTAGCCAGTAATTCGCTGCTAGAATGCATCGTCTTTGGAGCGCAGTTTTCAGCGTTAGACTTACCCGTGACAGAACCAATTGCCGACCCAACGCTGAATCAGTCTTCTATCCAACGGGTAGAATGGTTCGATCGCAGGCAAGAAACGCTGCCGTGGCAAACGGATGCTGAATACTTGAGTAAACTCCGTGACCTGATTCCCCGATTGGTCTGGCAAAGTGCGGGAATTTGTCGAGAGGCAGCCTCACTTCGGCAAGCGATCGAGCAGATCGACCAATGGCAACAAAGGTTTGACCATCTGACCCTGAGTCAGGAGCTAAATCGCTGGCTCAGCAGCCCGTCCACTAACCGGATTACCCTGAGCGAAACTCTTGCACCATCTGCGCCATTCGAGCTAGCAAATTTGATCCGCCTGTGGGGCGAAACTCGCAATTTGCTCAACGTGGGCAATTTAATTCTTAAAAGTGCTGCCTTTCGCACTGAAAGTCGTGGAGGGCACTATCGCACTGATCACCCGAACATTGAACCTGACTGGCAAGTTCATACGCTGATTGAGAGCCATCGCTGGAAACGATCCGCAAGCATTGGCTGACGAGCACGATTTACCCTCAAGAAACTGAGCCGTTAGCGGGCTCCAGACCCCTGAGTGCGATCGGGTGTGCCTTCGCCCGGCATTGTGGGATTGTCGCTGTACTGACTGAGCTTAATCGAAGCCTTGTATACCTGCTTTGGAGCGGCAGGGCTGTTATCGTTGGCGAATAAGTTGCTGGAAAATGAATCGTTGGAAAGCGATTTTTCCTGTAAGTCGATCGATCCATTCACTGATTTTTGGATTTCACCGTTCTCACTGAATGCAGCCGCAGAGGCAGCGGGTAGAGCAATTCCAACGCTGATGCCTGCAATGTGCAAAACGTTTGCCATCACGACAACTGCAAAAACTCGCTTTAAGATATGCATAATTTCAACAAAACACCGTAGATTCACCCAAGTAGGGTTAGTATATCTGCCTATTTGCTAAAAAAGCCAGTGCATTCACTGACTTTATGATGAATCCGGGAAGTAATTGCTGACACCACCCAATGGGATGAGTTATATCCTTTACTGTAACTAAATAAATTAAGCCGTAAGTTCACTGACTTTATTAACGGCTAGAAAAGAATTTCTTCCAGAAGGAATATAGCCATTATGGCTTGCTCTCATGGAAACAACGGAGATCGTTACGCTTTGACGTGGATTGTAAACTCTTTTAGCATAGTGGCTTAATGTGATGAGATATAGCCAGTTAAATTCCGTAATCCCTACTGAGCTTTGCAAACTAAGATTCAGCTTTATGCCACTCTCCACCAGCTACATCGGCGAGATAAAATACAAAATCTGGCATGATTAGCTCATTGTCCTGTCGTAAGCAGCTCTGAGCCATGACCTCCGACCCAGCTCATTCCCAATCAGAAATTGCCCAATCAGAAATTGATATAGAAGCAGTCCAGCTTAATGAGTCTGCAACTTCTCCTCAGCTCGCTACTGATCAGTATCAGCGCAAAATGCAGCGGCGCAAAGAGGTACAGCAGCAGCGTTTAGCAGAGCGGACGTTAGAAAAAGGACTCATCATCGTTCACACAGGCAACGGCAAGGGCAAGACAACTGCTGCGCTGGGCATGGTGCTTCGATCGCTGGGTCACGGCTATCAAGTAGCGATCGTCCAATTTATCAAAGGAGCCTGGGAGCCTGCGGAAAAGCAAGTTTTTAGCCTCTGGCAAGATCAGCTTGCATTTCACGCGATGGGCGAAGGGTTCACCTGGGAAACTCAGGATCGCGATCGCGATATTCAAGCTGCCAAAGCTGCCTGGGAAAAAGCACTCACTTACATCAACAATCCAGAGTTTCGCCTGGTACTGCTCGATGAAATTAATATCGCGCTCAAGATGGGCTACTTGACCGTAGAGGAAGTTCTACAGGGACTCGATCGCAAACCCGAAGACTCCCATGTGATTCTCACCGGACGGGGCGCACCGCAAGCATTAGTCGATCGAGCCGATCTCGTGACCGAAATGACGCTTGTGAAGCATCCCTTCCGCGAACAGGGAGTGAAGGCACAGCCGGGAATTGAGTTTTGAGCGGGGTTTCGAGCTACTTTGCAGAAGACTTAAACGGACTGCGCTTTTTCCGAGCTTTTTCTTTTGCTCTTTCCCGCTCGTATTCCAGCTCCTTGAGCTTTTTCATGATGCGCCCGAAATACTCCTGCATATAGGATTCCAACGTTGTGGTTTCCTCAGCCGCAATCCCGAATACTGCATAGGTTTCGTCCATCGAAGCGGCCAGCGGCTTGCCCGAAGCGACGACTTCTGAAAAGGCAAGGCGATCGGCAAGGTTCCAGCCCCATTGAAAGAAGCGAGCCGTTCGTTCGACTGCCTTCAAAATCCCGCCGGGCATCCGCGTTACTCTGGCATCTTTACCCGATAGCCGCTCACAGAGTTTGATAATTTCATAAGCTCCCCATGCTTTAGGACCCACCACGGGAAAGCTGCGACCGCTTGCTGCTGACACTTTTAATGCCTGAACCGCAAACTTAGCAATATCTTGCGTATCCATATAGGCGATCGGCGAACTCTCACCCATCACCCAAACCGCCTGATTTTCCAGGATCGGAATGGCATATTGACCAATCAACCCTTGCATAAAGCCACACGGCTTCAAAATAGTGTAGTTTAAGCCGGATTCTGCCAGATATAGCTCGGTGCAGCGCTTGACTTCCATCAAGGGCACATTGGGAAACTTCTCTGCATCCAGGATCGAGAAAAAGATGAATCGCTCTACGGCAGCCGCTTTTGCAGCCTGAATTAGATTTACCTTTCCTTCCCAGTCGACCTGCTTAATGCTTAAAGAGTCAGTGGGTCGGGTCGTGGCGGCATCAATAACAGCAGTTATGCCCTCTAATGCTTCAGGTAGGGTATCAGCGTTGCACAAGTCACCCCGCACCAGCTCTGCCCCCCACTCCTTCAGGAAAGCAGCTTTTCTAGGGCTTCTGACCAGACAACGAACCTGATAACCCTCATCCAGGGCGCGTCGCGTGACTTGTCTTCCTAGAGTGCCCGTCGCACCAACGATGAGTAAGCTCATGAGGGCTTCCGTTACGAATCGTTAACTTTATTAGTTTACGATACCCTAAAACGCCTCAACCACCGCGAGGAAAAATTATTAGTAAAAGTGATTTCTCACCATTATTTCTCACGCTCCAAGAGAGACTGCTGTTTTAAGGGGGACTGTTGCTTAAAAAGACAGCCACATTCCCAAGCGGACCTGAGAAGTGGCTGAGATCTATTGAGATCTATAAAGCCCATGAGGAAAAGCCCATGAGGAGCCAACCCCTCAAATGTTCTTTTTGCGCTACTCTTCACTACCCTGAATTCGGAGCATCAGGAAGCCTAAGCCTAAACCCACGAGAATTAGAGTAAAGGAGAGCAGTGCTGCGTTTAACATTTCGCCGTTCATGCGTGGTTATACTCCTGCATCAAAAAATTGTTAGTGCTAGATTGAACCCTAGGTTTTTCTTGCAGTCGCGGAAAGCTATGCAGGAAAGCCTGGGCAAGAATGCCTATACAAGTATCTTAGGGTAGTTTGACGGTGATCTAAAGGGCTGAATATGCGAACACCAACCGCAGTCAATGTTGCGTCCCGTCCTCGACTGGCGATCGTGTTAGGCGACCCTGCCGGAATCGGGACGGAAGTGGTTTTGAAGGCACTAAGCGACCCTATACTGACCGAGTCCTGTCAAATAACGCTGATTGGTAATCACGTCCTGCTGCACCATACTTATCAACAGTTGCGCCAGACAGAGGCAATTCGGGCGAATTTGACCGTCCTGGCAGACCCTGATGATCTCGACCTGTATAATTTGCCGCTGGAATCGTCGGTGATTGAGCAAATTCAGTTGGGTACGGAGAATGCAGCGAGCGGTGCAGCTAGCTTTCGCTTTTTAGAGACGGCGATCGATCGAACGCTGAACGGTCAATTTGATGGCATTGTCACTGCTCCGATCGCCAAGTCTGCCTGGAACGCTGCCGGATTTCACTATCCCGGACAAACAGAACTGCTGGCAAAAAAAGCAGGGGTAAGCCGCTATGGAATGCTCTTTGTTGCCCGATCGCCGCTTACAGACTGGACATTGAGAACGCTTTTAGCAACAGCCCACATTTCACTGCGGCAGGTTCCCGATGCGCTCACGGCAGATCTGCTGACGCTGAAACTGGAACTGCTAATCGAGTGCCTGCAACAGGATTTTGGCATTGAGCAGCCCCGAATTGCGATCGCCGGACTGAACCCCCATAGCGGTGAACAGGGGCAACTGGGACGAGAAGAACAGGATTTCCTGCTGCCCTGGCTGCGGCAAATGGGCGATCGGTTTCCTCAGGCCAAACTTGATGGACTGATTCCGCCGGATACGCTGTGGGTACGTCCGGGACAAGCCTGGTGGGGTAGTGTAACGCCTGACGCAGCTCATGACGCCTATCTCGCGCTATATCACGATCAGGGATTAATTCCAGTGAAGCTGCTGGCGTTCGATCGAGCCGTGAATACGACGATTGGGCTACCCTTCGTTCGCACTTCTCCTGATCATGGAACCGCATTTGATATCGCCGGACAGGGAATTGCTCAGGCAACCAGTTTTAGAGCGGCGATCGATTTGGCGATCGAGCTAGCTCACCAACGGATAACTCAGCAGTGTTCCCAAATCAGCCCGTAATTTAACACAGGATGAAGCGGTGTTTAAGATCTGTTGAAAGAAACTACGGAGTATTTTGCCAATTAACTGAGTGCCCTGAAACCGATTTAGTCTACCTTTAGGCTGAAACTTTATGTCAAGGTTTGCTGACTTCTGCAATTTTTATTAATATACGAGGAGGAAGATCAGCGCAAGAATAAAAAATATTCAGTATAGCCTAATACAAAAACAACTCTAAAGAACTTGTTTTAGGTTATTCTACCTACGGAATTCCATAGCGTTTTGCTCTGTTTGTAACTTTATTGCGTGGGATTTGGCTTTCTGGCTTATTTCCCGATCTTCTCTGCTTCTAGCTTGTCTGCTTTACTTCGTGACGATCATTTTTGTAGCTGAGGGTGAATCATGGTTCAGTCTATTCAATACTCAATAGATTTGCTTCAGGATGAGGCGCGAGAACTTGTTCATAAGGGTGTAATTAGCCGAAATCAGCCAATTTACGTGCTGTGTCAGTACATTCCTGCTCGTGAGTGGGCGTTTGTAGAATGCGTCCTGGAAAACAACGACTTCCTGCTTCGCGATCGAATTGCAGATTTGTTAGGACGGGAGGAGTGGTCGAACGACTAATTCTTCTCTCGTTCCTAATAAATGACTTAGTTGAAGCAAGGCTACGGGGGTTAGACTCGTAGCTTTTTAATTTTCGTTAATTCTTGCCAAATCTATCCTTACCCCTGTTGTCATCCCACTAACCGCCCCACGGAATCTTTCATATCGTTCAGCAGGAATATCTGCTTTAGCCATACTGCTCTAAATACTGAGCAATGTCTTCACTGATTCGCGTTAGTTCTGCTTCGGTGGTGAGGCGAATTCGATCGTCCCGCAGGGTAATCAGAAGCTTGGCTGCGAACGGACTCGACCAGATATTGGGATTGCAAAACACTTCAAGAAAAACCTCCCCGGTATGGCGATATTCGAGGGGCGGCTGGGGTTCGGGTTTGCTGCCTGCTGCTTTTGCCGCTGTTGCTTTCAGGCTTTGCATCAAGACTGCGATCGCGCTTTGCAGTTCTCTTGCGGCTGTGGGGCTGAAGGCAAAAATCACAGAACCTTCGGATAGATTGAGCTTGATCGGTGAAGAAGACATACTTTACTAAGTTGTACTGAGTTGTACTGAGTTGCTCTTAAACTGCTGCCAGGTTGCCTGACGTTACGTTGCTTTAAGCAAGGATTGCCGGAGCGTGATAATTCTCCCATCCTAACGACCCTTTTGTGATTCGCAAGCAGAGAAGGGCATGAATCTTAGCCGATGGGCTTCTGGCAGATTATCCTTCGTCTGCCGCTTGCGGTCATTCGATCGGCTCAGTAGATTAAGGGAAGAAAAGCGAGACCATGAGGGCGATTTCCCATTCAGGCACGAGGAAAAAGCTGTGGCAATTGATAATCGATCGACTGTTCGCAGAGTTTTAGTGATTACGCTGCTGCTGAATCTATTTGTGATGGGATTAAAGGGAGCAGTGGGGTTCTGGACAGGTTCGCTAAGTTTGCTCGCCGATGCAATTCACAGCTTTACCGATAGTGCGAACAACGTTCTGGGGTTAGTGACCAGCCAATTATCCTCACCGCAGCCTGATCGCGACCACCCCTATGGGCATCAAAAATATGAGGCGATCGGGGCTCTGGGAATTGCTGCCTTTCTGGGAATTGCCTGCTTTACAATTTTGGAGGGAGCGGTCGAGCGTCTTTTAACAGGCGGAGCAGAGGTACAAATTGCTGCGCCAGAACTGGGGCTACTGCTCCTCGTATTAGGCATCAATATTTTTGTGGCATTTTATGAGCGGCGAGTCGGTCGGCGGATTGGTAGTCCGATCTTGCTTGCCGATGCTCAGCACACAATGAGCGATATCTGGGTAACGATCACCGTTCTGACAGGATTACTCGGCATCTGGATTTTTGGCATTCAGTGGCTGGATGTCGTACTGGCGTTTCCAGTTGCGCTGCTGGTTTTTCGGAGTGCCTGGAATGTGCTGCGGGATAATTTGCCCTGGCTGGTCGATGAGATGGCGATCGCGCCTGAAGCAATTCATGCGGTCGTGATGCAGGTTCCCGGTGTACTAAATTGCCACAGCATTGCCTCCAGAGGATTGCTCGGGCGCCAGATATTCGTTGATATGCACCTGATTGTTAACGCTGCCGATGTCGAAACGGCTCATGCCATTACCGAAGCCGTCGAAGCTCGCTTGGAGCAGCACTATCATCCGGTGCGCGTCACAATTCACGTTGAGCCACCTTCGTATGAAAAAGAAGAAATTAGCTACGAGCCGCAGCCTTAGCTTCTAATTCGATCGCTTCAATCAGGGTTAACTCTGTTCACCTTCGATCGCAGGAACAGGGAATCCTATTAATGTAGTTGTGCTGCCTCCATCATGATCGCGAGTTAATTCAGCGGTTGAGGGATTGCCCAGCCTAAACGAGTGGGTTGCTGATAAATGCGTCTCAGGGTGTTGATATCGCGATCAGAAAGCGGCGGCGGTTGGCGTACCTGCGCAGAATACATCACATCCGTTGCAGTCGGGCTATGTCCCCAGATGCCCAATGCATGCCCTAATTCGTGACGAGCAGCAGCGCGCAGATAGTCTTGCGTCTGACCCATGCCCAGCCAGATCGTCATTCGATGCAGAAGGATAGGCTTTTCTGGAATCGTGCGATCGACCCATAAATTAAAGCGAGTTTCGGCTGAACGGGCGCGAAGTTCGGGTTGGCGAGTTGCGCTTCGATCGACCTGAAGCGGTGGAGTTCTACGCCAGATGGCAATATCTGCGGTGTCGGGGACATTTACGACCGTCAACGGTAGATAGGCATTCCATTCCTGAATTGCAGCCGTAACCGCTGTGACCCATTCCTGGCTTCGGTCGGGCATCTGTGTGGCTGGTTCAAAATAAATCCGAACAGGAAAGCGCGACCAGATTAAATATCCAGCGATCGTCGGCTGTATCTTGTCAAAATAGTCATCAAAATACTCGCTTTGCGGTTCAGCTGCCTGTCCACGAGCCAGGGTTGCGGGCATGGTATGAGCCTGAGAAACAGGTAAAAATCGATCGATTTGGGCTGGAGTTGGGGACTGTGAGGTCGATCGAGACGGTGGGAGTTGAGCTTTTGCCCCTGGAATGTCTA
>NZ_JACJOR010000453.1:0-11830 GCF_014695615.1 Leptolyngbya sp. FACHB-711 | reverse complement strand
TCTTCAGTGTCGCTGCCAGAGTTTTGCCAGCAGGGATGTGCCTCTAGCTCTGCCTGGGTCATGCGAATAGGCTGATTGGTGTTGCAGACGATCGCATAGATGCCTTCTTCGGAGAGATTTGCGGCGTAGTTCTTCCAGTCCCGATACTTTTTTGAGGTGGAGATGTTGTAAACTGCGCCTGCCAGCGTGTCTCCGGTTTTTAGCACGGTGACGGCTTGATGAGCACCGATAATCGATCGCGCCTGAGCCGTGATCACTTGCAGCACTTCTTCGACCGAAAGAACGGCATTCACGGCGAGCGCTGCCTCGGTTAAGCCGCCAAGCTGCTGAGCATACTGCTGGGATTGTGCCAAAAGCCTTTCCCGTTCGGCTGCCTGGTTTTTTTGCTGGGTCACATCGGTCGCCACCCCATCCCAAAGAACTGAGCCATCCGGTTGGCGCTCGGGGCGAAAGGCATACCGCACCCACTTCAGCTTGCCTGACGGTAAGAGATAGCGACCTTCCCAGTGAATGGATTCTCCCGTGGCGATCGAAGTTTCAATCACCTGTTTTAGCTCTTCGCGATCGTCTGGGTGCAGCATTTGCCACAGCACCGTCACATTCTGCTGAATGACTTCGGGTTCTACCTCAAACAGAGTACGGCAGCTCGGACTGATATAGGGCACGGAATCTACGCCCTCGGCAGTGCGAACATAGCGACAGATTGCACCAGGAACATTGTGCGCCAATCGCTGAAATCGGGCTTCGCTCTCGCACAGGGCACGCTGAGTTCGCAAACTTTCGACTGCAAACCAGATGCGATCGGCAACTTCTTCGATCAGGCGAATTTCTGCGGTTGTCCAGGGTCGGGGCTGCGTGTGGCTAAGGCTCAGCACGGCAACCAAATGATTTTGCTTAATCAAAGGGACGGTCAGAGACGATCGCGTTTGTTCTGCCACCAGAGCTTCGCGGAAATGGGCACAGCGTGCATCGGTTGCGACATCTGCGATTGCCACGGTTTGTCCCTGTCTCAAGTCATCCAGATAATCGGAGCCATAGTTTGACATTTGATACTGGGTGGCAGGGTTGATGACGCCGTGACAAATTTGCGGATGAATCATCAGCCATGTTTCGGAAGCATCGACTTCGCCATAAATACAGCGATCGATCTGAAAATAACGGCTTACCAGGGCAGCTGTCACCTGAATTACCTGTTCCGGTTCGCTTAGAAGCCGCATCGAGTCATTCAGTTCCAGCAAAAACTGCTGCTGCTGCTCTAAAGACTTGCGGTTCGTGATGTCGTAAGCACTGCCCAAAATTTGCTTCGGTTGTCCAGTTGCAGTGCGGCTAAAAACCGTATCCCTGCCGCTAAACCATCGCCACTCGCCGTTTCGGTGACGCATTCGGTACTCGTTTTCGAGAAATTCTCCGTGCTGTAGCGATTGAAAGCGGGCGATGTGTTCCGGAAATTTGCTCAGATCCTCTGGGTGAATCAGCAAGGGAAGAAGACGATCGCCCAATTCCTGAATTTCAGCCGGAGTGTAGCGGAGCAATCGATAAATTTGTGAACTGACATAAACGTTGCACTGTTCGATCAAATCATAAATATAGAGGATGCCGGGTGTCGTCTCAGTAATTTGCTGAAGCAGCCATTGCTGTTCTCGCAACTGTTCCGTTCGCTGTCGCTGAATTACATTCTGTCGTTTTACTTCGGTAATATCGCGCAGATAAATCGAAAGTTCTTCCGAGGATGGATAAGCACGTATTTCTAACCAAATCTGAAGCGATGCGATAAATGCTTCAAACTCGATCGATTCAGGATAATTACCTGCTGGTGATCTATCTGCTGGTGATCTATCTGCTGGTGATAATTGACTTTCTTCAACTGCCTGTCGAAGCTGCTGTCTAATTTCTTCGGTGCCAGTTTCCTGAAATACGTCTTGCCATCTCTGACCCACTAACGATTCCGGCGATCGATGCAAAAGCTGCGCGGCGGCAGGGTTCACGTAAAAGATTGTCCAGCTTCCCTGCCCATCTTGCTTGCCAGCAGACAAATCGACTGCGATAAAAGCATCCGTCATTCGTTCTAAAACCTGGCGCGTCTGCGGATGCATTGTTTTAACTGAAGTGGATGAAGCCGATCGCGATTCTCTGCTAAGCCTGGTTTTTTTCGCTTCACCGCTCGTATTGCTCTCGTCGTTCCCGGCATTATTCACAGAGTGATTCACAGTTCTTTCCTCGCTGCTTCTTTTTTGATGCTTCAGGAAAGCGAGAATTGCCAGAAAAGACCGGACGAATTAGTTTGTCCGTGTGGGGGATAAAGCATAAACATAAAACGAGACAGGCTTTTAGCAGTATCGCAAATCTGATGGGAGTTTTGTAACATTATCATCTAAAGGGTTTGCCTTTTTCTCTCTATCGTAAGTAGGAAGCTTCTCCTGTTCCTGTCAGCAATCTATCGGAAAGGTGATGTTCTTACAGAACAGGTTCGATAACTAAGTTGCCCATCCAGATCTTGCAAAACTTCTGTTAAGCCAATCGCTGAAGCCGATCGTCTCAATTCATTTCTGTAACCCCCTCCCACCCGTTTCAAAAGGCTTCTCAAAAGATAGAGGGCGATCGCGTTGCAGTCCGTTTAGCTTAAGGAAATGCGATTAAACCAAAGATAAAACGGAACTGAACGTTTAGAAACGTCTAGAAAACGATCTAGAAACTTAGAAAACGATCGCATCAAAGAATTGCACTGCGAGACTGCGTTTATGGAGAACGAATCGACTGTTCAAACGTTGCCTGCGATGTCACCGCAAACTAATCAAATCTTGCCTAAGTTGGGGCTGGTTTGCATTACGGCATCTAAAGATGTTCGGTTTAAAACAACAACCCGCAAACGGCTGCTGCAACTAGAACCGGAAACCCAGGCGCAAATTTTACGCGAACTCTATGCTGAGAACCTGCGACGATTAAGGGTGGCGATCGAGTTTTGCCACAGCCGCAATATTTCGCTGTATCGTATGGGATCGGGAATGTTTCCCTTTGCAGACGATACGGTAGGAGAAGCCGTTTTACCAGAGTTTGCGGAGCCAATGCGGGCAGTGGGACAGCGGGCAAAACAGCTTGGCGTGCGGCTCGTGCTGCATCCCGATCAGTTTGTGGTGCTCAGCTCCGATCGCCCGGAAGTGATCGAAAACAGCATTAAAATTCTGGCAACCCATGCGCGAGTGATGGATATGCTGGGGCAGCCCCAATCGAACTGGGCGTTAATGAATATCCACGGCGGCAAAGGCGATCGAGCAGAGCGGCTAATCGACACCATTCGCAGCTTGCCGGACAACATTCGATCGCGGCTCACGCTGGAAAACGATGAATATACCTATGATGCCCGCCAGATTTTTGAGATTTGTCAGGCGGCGGGGGTGGCAATGGTATTCGATGCCCACCATCATGTGATTCACGAGCAAGTAGACACCTACGAAGACCCTAGCGTGGCAGAAATGCTGGAAGCGGCTCGCCAAACCTGGACAAACCCTGAATGGCAGTTAGTGCATATTTCTAACGGCGACAAGTTCTTTCGCGATCAGCGTCACAGCGATTACATCACAATCATGCCGAGCTGCTATCGATCGGTTCCCTGGATCGAAATCGAAGCAAAGCAAAAAGAGGAAGCGATCGTCAAACTACAGCAAGAGTGGCTTTATGGTCCGCCCGATGCAATGGTGCAGTATGCGCCCGTGATTCCTGCTGAGCCGATCGACGAATTGATGATCGAGGATGAGCAGCCCGAAGTGATGGAACTATCGGCGGAAATCGAAGAAGCGATCGTTGAGCAAATGGTGTAGCAAATACAAGAAAAACTGATCTCTCTGTAGGTTGATGCTCTTTCGAGGGGAAATTTGTTGAACTGGTAACTGGAGTGATTGTTAGGAACTTAAGCGATGATACGTAAGATTAACATTGGTTTAACAGAAGAGCAGCGTCAAGGCGTAATCGAGCTGCTGAATCAGGATTTGTCGAGTACCTATTTGCTGCTGGTCAAAACCAGAAAATTCCATTGGGACGTGGTTGGTCCTCAGTTCCGCTCTCTGCATCAGATGTGGGATGAGCAGTATCAAATTCTGACGGAAAATATCGATGCCATTGCTGAGCGAATTCGTGCGCTGGGCGGCTACCCGATCGGGACTGCCGCTGGTTTCGTAGAGAAGTCTCTGATCAAAGAAGAGCCGGGTCAAATTCCTTTGGCAACCGACATGGTGCTGCGACTGGTAGATGACCATGAGCAAATTATTCGCAGCTTGCGTGGGCACATCGACCAGTGTGGCGATGACTTTCACGATCAAGGTACAGCTGACTTCCTAACCGCCATTATGGAACAGCACGAAGAAATGGCATGGATGCTGCGCTCCTTTGTTGAAGGTCAGTCGCTTCAGCCAGATGGCTCTGTGTACGGTGACGATCGGATGAAGTCTGCGGCAACGGTGTAGTCAATACACGGCGACGCCAACTTGAAACAGCAAAGTTAAACAGACGGTGATGGTTATTTTACTAAGGCATTATCGCTCTGTGATCAAGTTCGATCGGTCATTCAGTCCCATATTAAGCCACTATTGAGTCACTATTGAGCTGATACTGAGCCGATCGTGGGCCCATACTAAGCCGATATTGAGATAGCGTGAGTCGGACTGCTTGAACATCTAAATTCTTTTCTTTATCCAGGTCTCCTGATCGGTAAGATGAACCATTCAGGAGATTCTTTTTGTTCTGCAAACCGTCCTACATCCTGTTCTGCAAACCGTTTACAAATCGTTTTGCATACTGTTCTACATACCGTTCTGCAAATCGTTTTACACCTTAAGCCGAGACGAAAACTATGCGCGACCCATCTGCAGAAAACCATCCCGCAGAAGATCTTTCAACTAATGACTTGCTCGATGAATATAGCCTGGAAGATGTGATGGAAGCACCCACCGAGGAATTTGATATTTCAGGACTGCCGATCGACGAATTTATCGAGCCGATCGCCGTTCCGCCCGATGGCGCAAAATCGCAGTGAGTCGTTACAATTCATTAAGTTTTCAGCGGTATAAAGCCCTCTTTTCAAGCTAATCTAACGGTGTACTGCCAGAACCCAAGTAGGCTGGAAAGGTAATCCTTCAGTTAACTCTTCGCCTATTGTGAGTCATTCTGGTCAAAATTTAGACGGTGACGTTGAACCATCTTTTGAATCCGCTGCGGATCTATTGAGGATCATTGCTCAACGGCTCGATCGCCTGCAAAGTAATCTGCCTCAGGGTAATTCGTCTGACCCGAACCACTCACTGAATCCGATCGAGGTTGGGAAACAGCTTCAAAATGATGCAGCCGCTCTGCGACAAATTGCCGATCGAGCGCAGTTGTCTGAACACCATTTGCGGCAGATGCAGGAGCGATTTTCTAAAGCCTTTTGCGCCAGTCCAGTCGCGATGTGTATTTCTCGTTTAGCTGATGGCTACTTTGTCGAAGCCAACGATCGCTTTCTGGAATTAGTCGAATATAGTCGCGAAGAATTAATTGGCAAAACCTCGATCGAGCTGAGCATTTTTGAACCACAGGAGCGGGCATTTTTGCTGTCGCTTTTGCTGCATACATCAGAACCAGTCGAATGGTGGTTTCACAGCCGCAGCCGCAAGAAACGACTTGCCCGGATTGCCTCAGAAACGATCGAACTGAACGACGAATTGCACTTGCTGGTGCTGGTTGAAGATATCACCGACTATCGCCGGGTTCAGGCAGACTTGCAGCAGCTTAATGAGGAACTGGAATCGATCGTACAGCAGCGCACTCAGGAATTGCAGGCATCGCAAACGGCACTTCAGAATAGTCAACGTCAGCTTGAAGCTGTTTTAGATAATTCCCCCCTGCTGATATATCTGCTGGATCTAGAAAATCGCCATTTGCTGGTGAACCGTCGCTATGAGGAATTGGTCGGGCGATCGCGGCAGGAGTTGATTGGCTTTTCTGCCGAGTCTGTTTGGGGCAGTGCTCGGGCTGGAACGGGAGATTATCTTGCCGAAACTGTGTTTGAACATCTTCAGCAGGTGCGAGACAGCAGACAGCGAATCGAAGTCGAAGAAGTGCTGTATATCCATCAGCAGCAGTGCGTTTATCTTTCCAACAAGTTTCCCTTATTCGATGATCAGGGCAATCTCTACGCTGTGGGCGGCATTTGTCTAGACATTACCGGGCGGGTGCGGATCGAGGAAGAGCGCAAACAGGCACAGGCAGCCGTGGCACAGCGAGAACGGGAGTATCGCACCCTGGTTGAGAATTCGCCTGATGTAATTATGCGCGTTAACTGGGAAGGACAATTTCTCTATGTCAGTCCCAGTTTTTCGCGTACTTTCGGCGTTCCGCAGCAGGACTGTATTGGCAAAACAAAGGGCGAAATCGGTCTTTCGTCCAACCTCAGCGACTTGTGCTACCCGCAGCTTGAGCCGGTATTCGATTGCCAAGAACCGCAAACGATCGAATTTCCGATTCACACATCGCAAGGTCCACGATTTTATCAGTCGTGGGCGGTTCCAGAACTGGATGAACAGGGAAATGTGATTTCTGCCTTGATTATTGGACGGGATATTACCCAGATCAAGCAGGCAGAACAACGGCTTCAGCAGGCGATCGCCGAGCTAGAGCGAGTCAACCGACTCAAAGATGAATTTCTCAGCACGGTGTCACACGAACTTCGTACGCCCGTTTCTAATATGAAGCTGTCGATGCGGATGCTGGAAGTGGCAATGCAGCGGGCAAACTTTGAACCTGACGCTCGCTTGCTTCAATATCTGTCAATTTTGAACCAGGAATGCGATCGCGAAATTAACTTAATTAACGACCTGCTCGACCTGCAAAAACTAGAAGCTAACAAACGCGAACTGACTCTGGAACCGATCGATCTGGAAAACTGGTTGCCCCGCCTGATCGAACCCTTTCAAGAACGCGCCCAAAACCGTCAGCAGCAGTTGCGGCTTGAGTTGCCCAAGAGCTCTCTGCCAAAGTTGACCAGCGATCCCAGCAGCCTCGATCGCATCCTGGCAGAACTGCTGAACAACGCCTGCAAATACACGCCGCCGGGAGGGCAGATTGTGCTGCAAGCCGCCCTTGACTCGCAAAAGATTCTGCTGACAGTTTGCAATTCAGGCATCAAGATTCCGATCGATGAGCTGCCCCGAATTTTTGACAAGTTCTACCGCGTTCCCAGTACCGATCCCTGGAAGCAGGGCGGCACAGGCTTGGGGCTGGCACTGGTGCAAAAGCTGGTGGAACATTTGCAGGGCGCGATTCAGGTCGAGTCTAGCGCAGCCCAGACTGTATTTACCGTCACGTTACCGCTCAATCTGCCGATCGATATTCTTCCGGTTAGCCAAAATGATTGAGCGATAGACTATGAACTGACCTTCAAAGACAGATCGCCGCCATGTCTGCTTCTCCGTCCGCTTTGTCGAATCCCATACTGAGTGCCGTTCATATTTACCCAATCAAGTCCTGTCGTGGCACAGCAGTCACCTCCGCAGAACTCACGCCCTGGGGCTTGCAGTGGGATCGTCAGTGGATGGTTGTCACGCCCGAAGGCGAGTTTTTGACGCAGCGGACTTTGCCAGAGTTGGCATTAGTGGAACCTGTGATCACTGCAGATTCGCTGTATCTGATGGCTCCTGGACAGCGCGATTTCCTTGTACCTTTGCAGCAGCCTGACTCGGCGGCAGAATCTGCAAAAACAATCAAGGTCAGGGTTTGGGGCGATCAATGTGAAGCGATCGATCAGGGCGAAGCTGTCGCTCAGTGGTTCAGTCGGGCAATGGGTATTCCCTGCCGTCTCGTGCGAATCGGGGCAGGATACGATCGTCCGATTGATGCCAAATATGATCGGGGACAAACGGCTCAGGTCAGTTTTGCCGACGGTTATCCCCTGCTGCTGGTCTCCGAAGCCTCGCTCGATGACCTGAACCGACGACTTGCTGAACCCCTGCCCATGAACCGCTTTCGTCCCAATCTTGTTGTATCGGGCTGTTCTGCCTATGCCGAAGACGAGTGGCAGCAAATCCAGATTCAAAACGTGCCGCTTGATGTTGTGAAGCCCTGTACTCGCTGCATTATCACCACCATCGACCAGGAAACCACCGATCGCGGCAAAGAACCCCTGGCAACGCTGGCAACCTATCGCCGCTGGGAAAATGGCGTCATCTTTGGGCAAAACCTGATTCATCGCAGCAGGGGCACGCTTGCAGTGGGCAGCCCGGTACAGATTCTCGGCTAAGATTTTGGGCTGGAATTTTGGGTTGGTTTGGGCTGAATTGATCGCTTTTGCCATAGCAGCGCAGCCAATTCGACGTAGGATGTGTTAGGCGTAGCCGGGAGCGGCGATGTCCCGGGCACTCACCCCCTACTTCTCAAGCACACGCTCAGGCTGTTACGCTCGCAGTTGTCTTTTTGATTCATGGTCATGGCAAATCCACCCATTCGGATCTGTATTATTCTCGGCACTCGTCCTGAAGCCATTAAACTTGCGCCCGTGATTCGGCAATGTCGAGAGCAGGCTGACTTTGAGACGCAGGTTGTGCTGACCGGGCAGCATCAAGAAATGGTGGCGCAGGTGATGGATTTGTTTGGTCTGCAAGCTGACTACGACTTGGCAATCATGCAGCACGGGCAAACCCTCACCGATATCACCGATCGCACCCTGCGCGGCTTAGATCGCTTCTTCCAAGAAAAGCAGCCGCAGATGGTGCTGGTTCAAGGTGACACGACGACTGCATTTGCGGCAGCTCTGGCAGCGTTCTATCAAAAAATTCCGGTCGGGCACGTCGAAGCGGGACTGCGAACCAACGACTTGTTTAACCCCTACCCTGAAGAAGCGAATCGGCGATTGATTTCCCAGATCACCCAGCTTCACTTCGCACCTACCCAGCTTTCGGTGCAGCACTTAGAGCGATCGAGCGTGATGGGCAAAATTCACCTCACGGGCAACACGGTCATCGATGCGCTGCTCACGGTTGCCGATCGCCAGCCTGCTTGCGATATCTCCGGATTGGACTGGCAAAGTTGTCGAACGATTCTGGCAACGGTGCATCGGCGGGAAAACTGGGGCGAACCCTTGCAGGACATCGCTCACGGCTTCTTGCAAACGCTGGAAAAATTTCCCGACGCTGCCCTGCTGTTGCCCCTGCACCGCAACCCCACCGTACGCGAACCGCTTCAGGCAATCCTGGGCGATCATCCCCGCGTCTTCCTCACCGAACCGCTGGACTATGCAGAACTTGTCGGCGCGATCCAGCGTTCCTATCTGCTGCTTACCGACTCTGGTGGACTGCAAGAAGAAGCTCCTAGTCTGGGCAAGCCGGTGTTGGTGCTGCGCGAAACCACCGAACGTCCAGAGGCGATCGACGCCGGAACCGCCAAGCTAATTGGTACAGCATCCGATCGCATCCTGGAAGAATCGGCAAACCTGCTCAGCAATCCAGTGGCATATCGCACGATGGCAAATGCGGTCAATCCGTTCGGGGATGGTCATGCCGCCGAACGGATCGTGAAAGCCGTGAGAGAGTATTTTCAAGAATGATGCTCTATGTCTCGCGCTCCTTCGCTCTCGGTTGGAGAAGGGCGGGGAGATGAGGGAGTTTAGCCGATCGTGATATTCAGCGTGCCATCGGTTGAGAGTCCGCCATCGCTGACGCTGAAGCCAAAGCTGTCGCTGCGGGTTGCGCTGTCGTACAGAAACACCTGATTCGGATTGTTCAGGCTGTTACCACCGAGCCACATCAGAGTTGAACCCGAAATCGAAGCCGCTCCTTCTTGCACTGCACCACCATCAAGCTGAGCCAGCGCACCCGCCCGATACACAAAGGTCTTCACCTGACCAGGAACGATCGATTGGCCCACAATGTCCGAACCCGACAGCCCGGTCAGCTGAGCATTGCTGGGCAGGCTACCCGTAAGCTGTTGCTCGGTGCGAGTGCCGAGGTTGAACAGGTAAATGCCGTCGGCAGTGCTGCCGCTGGTCTGGTTGCGGATAAAGGCGATCGTGTTTCCGGCAACGATCGCATTCGTATCGTTAAAGACCGCACTGCTGTTAACGTTTTGGGCAGAAATGGGCGAAGTGGGGTTGGTGTTATAGAGAATGTCCGTGTCGCCCGTTGCGCTGTAGCGTCTTTCCCAAACTACCGTGTTGCCTGTGATGCCCTTTAACGTGTCGGCGTAGCTGGCGGCATTGCTGCTTGCCTGAGTCACGGTGCCGCTGCTCAAATCTGCGAAGTAAATGCCGTTATCGCGCAGGAATGCCGCTTTATTTCCAGCTAGCAGGGGTTGATTGTCGCCGTTGCTGGTGCTGTTGTTGAGCGTGCCCGTTGCGCCATTGCTCAGATTATAAAACTGGACGCTGCTCTGATTGCCCGATCGCTTTTGCCATACAACGTGAGAATCCGAAATTTGGGGTGCGGAGTCTGCGCTGCCGTCGTTGGTGAGTTGCAGCGTTTGTCCGGTGCTGCCCTTGTAGAGGTAGATTTCGGCGTTTGCGCCCGCGCCGCTCTGCCAAACCACATTATCACCAGCGATTTGCGGCTTGCTGTCTGTCACTGTGTTGTTGGTGAGCTGCTGCACGCTGCTGCCGTTGAAAAGGAAGATTTCCGAGTCGCCTGTACCGTCTTGAGCTGACCAGACTGCGTTAACACCTGCCGTCTTGAGGCTGTTTGCGTCAATGGTTCCGCTGGCGATCGCCTTTGTCGAATTTTGCTGATAGCTGATGCGGTTGGCATCCAGATCTGCCTGGGTGAAGGTGCTGCCTGCGCTCAGCCGATTGCCGTTGAGGAAGAGGCTACCCAACTTGGGCAAATTCTTCACGGTATAGGTCAAATCTCCTGCGCCCTGCTGGGCATCAATGGCTCGAAGCGAGTTGCGAGAAATCGAAGCCGTACCGCCTCGACCGATCGCAATGCCATTGCTGAAGAGGGAAGGAGCAGTATTGTCTTCCACGCCTGGCTTCACTACAGGTGAGCCGCTCGGACCGTTTGGGCTAGGAATAAAACGATTCACGGCACCCGTACTCATACTGAGCCGATAGCCAGTTGCACTCTGTTTGTTACCCTTGACGCGCAGGAAATAGGTTCCCGGCAGAAGTTCATTGACATTAATCCGTTCTGCCTGTTGTCCAAGACGCTGGGATTTCTGCAACAGCTTTCCTTGACCATCAAACAACGACAAATCGGCGTTTGCTTTCAGTCCTTTCAAATTAGCAGTAAAGCTGCTTCGATTCGTTACATTAAGGCGAAAATCATCGAAGGCATCTCCGCGACCACCAATTCTTTCATTCCATTTTGTAGAGATATTGGAAACTTGGATCGAGCGGGCTTTGAAAAAACGGTTTCCTGTATCTTTTAACATGACGATTTTCAGGGGGCTGCACGTTTGTACATTGATCAACAACAGTAAGCAACGGAAAGTTTCCAGAAGCAATCGCGGAAAACTATTTAAAGCTTCCTTAAAGCACTAGCCGCAATATAAATGAATGATGAAAACCCTGATGTTAGGGGATGGCAAAATCCCCGGAAAGTCGCTCCAGCACTGAGGAGCATTCATCTGTGACACTTTCCATTACTGTCTTAATTCTATTCCAACAAAGCTTGAGAAAAATAAGCTCTGTCACTTGTGAGATATTTTGAAATGTTCTTTAGAGCTACCGTAAAGCTAGGACTTATTCTTTGTTAATTTGCTGAGAGTTTTACTCCTTTTGAGCGATCGTTTAATCAAACAATAAAAAACTCTAAGCCTCAAGATTGAGAGCCTAGAGCCAAAAGATAGAAACGGGTTTCGGATTAGATTTTAAGAGATT
>NZ_JACJOR010000452.1:0-8410 GCF_014695615.1 Leptolyngbya sp. FACHB-711 | reverse complement strand
GGCAACACCCTTGTTGAACGCGGCAGGGGCGTTGAGGGAGAGACGGGAATCAGGGGAAGCAGCAGGAAGTTGAGGACGGAGGCGGACGATCGCGGCATCTGCTCCACCGGGAAGCAGGACGGTGTTGTTTTGTACCTGATGGTCGTACTGGTGATAAACCCAGCGTTTTGAGGCGATCGAGGGCGTATCCAGCAGCGTCAACAGAACCTCATTCCAGGTGTAATTCTTGCTATCGATCGTAATGCCTTGTGCGGTGCAGGGCGGCAGCTGAGACTCGTTCCACTTCCAGGCGGTTTGGGCATATTGGGGCGGTTCGGGCGGCAGTTCCCGGTGATAAATGGGCGTGTTGTCTGCCAGTGCCGTAGCGGGAATTTCGGCGGCAATTTCACCTTTGAAGAGGATGCGGACGATCGGCTCCTCGATCACGGTTCCAGCGACGACCGCATGAAGTCCCCAGCGATGGAAAATATCGATGAGTTCCTGTTCGCGTCCTATGTGGGCAACAAACAGCATTCGCTCCTGCGACTCGGACAGCAGATATTCGTAGGGAATCATGCCTGTTTCGCGCACTGGAATTTTGTCCAGGTCTAGCTCAATGCCAACTCCACCTTTGGCTGCCATTTCCGATGTAGAGCAAGTGATTCCGGCAGCTCCCATGTCCTGCGCGGCAACAACTGCCCCAGTTTTGAATGCCTCCAGACAGGCTTCAATCAGGGATTTCTCCAGGAACGGATCTCCCACCTGCACGGCCGGGCGATCGTCAATCGATTCATCGCTTAATTCTGCACTGGCAAAACTCGCACCGCCCATGCCGTCTCGTCCGGTCGTAGAACCTACATACAGCACCGGATTGCCACTGCCATTCGCGCCCGATTTGACGATTTCCGGCGTTTCCATTAAGCCGATCGCCATTGCATTCACTAAAGGATTGCCCGAATAGGCGCGATCGAAGTACACTTCACCGCCGATCGTAGGAACGCCAACGCAATTACCATAGTGTGAAATTCCCGCGACCACGCCGCTAAATAGCCTTCTCGTCCGGGCATCTTCTAGATCGCCAAACCGCAGCGAGTTAAGAACAGCGATCGGACGTGCACCCATCGTGAAAATATCACGTAAAATGCCACCCACTCCGGTTGCAGCTCCCTGAAAGGGTTCAACGGCAGAGGGGTGGTTGTGTGACTCGATCTTAAATGCCAGATGCAGCCCGTCGCCCATGTCTACTACGCCTGCATTCTCACCAGGCCCCACCAGGATGCGGTCACCTGTAGTCGGGAAATTCTTGAGAAGAGGGCGCGAATTTTTATAGCAGCAGTGTTCTGACCACATCACCCCAAACATTCCCAGCTCTGCTTTGTTGGGATGCCGCCCCAATCGCTGCAAAATCTCCTCGTATTCTTCGGGCTTAATGCCTTCGGAGGTAATTTCTTGCAGCGAAAAAGGAGCGTTGGCGATCGAAGGAGCATCAGACATGAAGGCTTGCACCGTAGGGCGAAACAGAACAAGCTTTATTGTATCGGGTCGATCGGCTAATTGAAGTCCAGGTGGTGATTGAGATGCATCAGGTGGGGCGGCTGCTTGTGGTTAATGAGTTGGCGCAGAAAGTTGCGGGCGTATTCCAGCGAGAAATGGCGCGGCTTGCCTTCATAGATGATTTGATATTCATTGCTGGATTCTCCGTTGCCGTAGCCGGAGATTAAATGACGATGAAAGGCTTCCTCTGCTAATCGCTCAATCTCGTTTTTCAAGTTGGCTTGAGGACGGTTTGTCATAATTGACATTACTTAAAACTCAGCACTCCATTAGTTATAGAATCTTGATGGTTTTATTGCACCACTCATCGGTCATACGCCGATTGATAGTGAGAGAATCATTAGGATGAAATTGCCTTGGAAGATTAAGGAAAGCTTGAGAATCCTTTATAAGGAAATGCTAAAAGAGTGGGTTCAGAGAATATTGAAAGAGCGATCCCTGTGACTGGAACTGCCCCGCGCTGCGGCAGAAATCTAGCTCTCCCCATGATTTCAAAGTGTCTGCTTCTCTTAGGACGAAAAGTTTTGTGTCGTTCCAATGGGATTAGAACAAAAGATTCATTTGTGAATTTGCGCGTTTAACACTGCTCAAACAGCCTTTGAACTCCGATATTTTTATGTCATCGGATCAGGGAACGGCTTATCTAGAGATAGAGGTAAGTCCCGCATTCCCGTTATAAAGTTTCTCATGATGTGAAAGAGAAAACGATCGCCTCATGGTACTCAACCCAAGCCGGGGTTACAGTCAAGAACCTCATTTCGACCGTGGCTTCGATGCTTCCGACCTGTCTCCCGTGAATGCACGCCGAAGCGATGCCTTTGATATCTTTAATTTTCGTCATATTGAAGGTCCAAATCCTTATTTAGAAACGGCTGCTTTTGTCTTCGATTTTGCGCTAACCGGAGCGGGTGAACCGCTTGCGATCGAAGACTATCTGGATGAACTGAGCCAGCGGTATCCGCACCTGCGCGACGAGCACTATCCGTCCCATGCCCATTTGTTTGCACGGACGGCAGCCGAAGTGAACAAGCTGGAAATGGGTTTGCACTTCGAGCGCTGGTCGGTCCTGCTTCAGGACGAAAAGGCGCAGGGCGACAAAGCAAGAATCGCAATCGAGTGTCTTCATGCTCGCACTTGTCGGGAAGTGGTGTACTGTGTCTGGGACTGGTTTGAGGCAATTCGCCAGGACAAGCCTTTCTCGCTCGACGATTCGCTGGAAGTGATGCAGGGGTTATTCCGGCGATCGGTGTACGGTGGTCCCACCGTGTACGCGCTGCTGCGGACAGCTCATCAGAAGGGAATTCCTGCGTTTTACCTGTGGGATGAGGGCTTAATGCAGTACGGCTACGGACGCAAGCAGGTGCGAGGCATCGCAACCACCTTTAACCACGATAGCCATCTGGATTCTGACTTCACCACGCGCAAAGACGACTGTAAAGCTTTTCTGGAAACGCTGGGCTTTCCTGTGCCCCGGGGTCAGGTGGTGCGATCGCTGCAAGACGCACTCAGAACTGCTGATCGCATTGGCTATCCTGTAGCGGTAAAGCCTGTCAGCGGACACAAAGGCATCGGTGTGACGGCAGATGTGCAGGACGACGCTGAGCTAGAAGCTGCCTATGAGCGGGCGGTACAGGCAATCGAAGAAGATCAGCCCGTGCGAATTATTGTGGAAACCAGCATTTCGGGACGCGATTATCGCTTGCTGTGTGTGAATGGGCGATTTGTGGCGGCAACCGAGCGACAGCCAGCCTCGGTGAAGGGCGATGGCAAATCCACAATTGGTGAACTGATCGATCGCGAAAACCGGTCGCCCCTGCGTGCGGATACTCCAACTTCACCAATGGGCAAAATCCAGGTTGATCAGGCAATGCACCTGTATCTGGAGCAGCAGAACCTCTCGCTGGACTCGGTGCTAGACCGCGATCGCATCGTGTATCTGCGAAAAGTGGCAAACCTTTCGGCGGGCGGAGTCAGCATTGACGCAACCCACAGCGTCCACCCAGACAATATCATCCTGGCGCAGGATATCGCCCAGCATTTTCAGTTGACCTGTTTGGGAATTGATGTGATCGCGTCGGATCTGGCAACGTCCTGGCGACAGGGCAATCTCAGCATTATCGAAATCAATGCGGCTCCGGGCGTATATATGCACCTGCGTCCGTCGATCGGCTCCAGCGTTGATGTAACGTCTCCGATTCTAGAAACGTTTTTTGAGTCAGGCGAAGCGGCACGAATTCCGACGATTACCTTCAACCGGGTGTCGGTGAAGGAGTTGGAGGAACTGATCGATCACATTCTGCTGCATCACCCCAACTGGACGATCGGGGCAGTCTGCCGAGAAGGTGTGTTTGTGAATCGCTCCGAAAAGATGATGCACTCGGATTACAACACTAACCTGATGAGCCTGGTGCGAAATCCGCGTCTGGATCTGCTGATTACAGAGTATCCGGGCGAAGTGCTGGAGCAGCAGGGAATGTTCTACTACGGCAGCAATATGGTGATTCTGGACAATCCTACCGAAGCCGAGAAAATGCTGAGCCGCGATGTATTTCATGAATCGATCGTCGTCACCCGTGAAGACAGCACGATTTCGATTTACCGGAATGGATTAATCGAGCAGTATCATCTCAGCCCAGAAGAGCCGTTTAGCCGTGTCTTCCTGAAGGAGGTTGCTGTAATTCTGTAATCAGACGATCGGCATGGGCTGGTTGTTCGAATCCAAGGCGATCGATTCTGCCCGCTCCGGGTAAATCATGCCTGCCGCTCCTAAGAAGGAATTGGAGGCTTGCTTATCCCTCCTCCCCTATCCCTTATCTCGTCATCCACTTACCGAGAACGGCTCTGCCAGACCTGGATCTGCTGCTGCGCACTCTCATAAATCGATGAGCTTGACGGAATGCTCTTGGCAATGCGAATTGCGCCCGTCACATCATAAAGTGCCTGGGATTCAGCCCTTTGCAGAATCTCCTGGCTCCACTGGTCGACCATCCGATCAGCTTCTGCGCGGGCGAGGCTACCGGAGGGGATGCGGTTTGCGATGCGAATGGCAGAAATCAGCATTCGGGTGCTTCCGGCACTGGCGGCGCGGTATGCCTCCTGCATCTCGCTTTGTCCCTGCGATTGCTGGCTCCACTCTTGAATGTCAGACTGTGCCTCGTCATAAAGCGACCGACCGCTGCCGATCTGGGTGGCGACCTCGATCGCATCTCCGTATCTGCCCTGGTTCGCCAACTGCCTTGCCCGATCGAGCAAAGGCTTATCTATCGAATCTTCAGCCCGATCGCGCCAGGTACGAATTTCGTCCTGAGCTTCAGCGTGAAGCGATCGACCATTGCCGATCTGACTGGCAACCTGGATCGCGCTGTTCCAATCGCCACCCGCCGCCAACTGCCTTGCCTGATCGAGAATTGGTTGATCTTGAAACTGCTCGACCCGATCACGCCAGCCACGAATGCGATCCTGTGCCTCGCCGTAGAGTGCCCGACCGGACTGGATTCGACTGGCTTCGTTAATGGCAGCCTGGAGCGCGGCAATATCACCATCGTTGGCAAACTGGTCAGCGCGATCGAGAAAAGGCTGGTCTTCGGTGGTTTCAATCTGCGTTCGCCACTCATTGATCTGATCTCTGGCTTCCGTGCCACGCGGGTTGCTGCGGGGAATCAGCTGCGCTTCAGCAATAGCAACTCGCAAATCATCGAGGGTTCCACCTGCCGCCAATTCTTTCGCGCGATCGAGAATGGTGACATCTTTGATTTCAACCTGCCAGCGGCTGATCCACTGTTGTGCTTTGCTGTAGAGCGGGCGATCGGACTTGATGCGCTGTGCCCCAATGATCGCCGCTTCCAGATCGTCCACTGTGCCGCCCCATGCCTGAGACTGAGCCATTGCCAGGGTATTGAAGTCCTGCACTTCCGACTGTAATTTGGCAGATTCGGGAATCAGACTGGTGATGTTCATTGCCTGACTGTAATCCCGGCGATCAAGGGCGGCTTCTGCCAGCGCAAACAGTTCGCGTCCCAGATCGGGCAACATTTGCTGTGCTTTGCCGTAGACATAGCTAACAGGCTTGATTTCCTCGATCAGCTTCAGAGCAGCCAGCAGGTTATCCACACCGCCCCGATCAATCAGTCCTTTTGCCCGGTTGAGTTTGCCGATGTCGTCACGGGTAATCGTAATCAGGTTGCTGAGTTCCTGATATTTAGTGGTTGCCCAGTAGCGATTATCTACGTCCGACAGACGACTAGTCAGCAGAAATGCCTGCCGCACGTTTTGCTGCTTTAGCGCGGCTTCTGCCTGCTTGTATAGGGCTTCTGCCTTAGACCAAACGGTTTGCCACAGCTTGACCCGATCTTCAACCAGCTTGTGCGCTGCCGTGTTCGATGGAATTTTACGGGCAGCATCAACGGCTTCATTCAGTTTTCCCGCCTGAAAAGACCCCTCCGCTAAATCAAGAATTTCGCTTGCCCAGGCTTCAATGCTGCGATCGATTTCGGGACGCAAGGGGTGATCCGCAGGCAAGGCATGCACCAGATCGATCGCTTCCAGCAAATCCTTCAGGGTTCGCTTCTCGGCGGCGACCTGAGCGCAGTAGAGCCGTAAAGACGCAGAAGCCGTCGGCAAAAACATTTCCGGACAGTTGGGCAGAGAGGGCAACCTCAGCAGGGCGATCGCAGACAAAATGCCAATTCCGCTCAAGCCAAAAACCAAGATCACTGCCCACCAGTGCAAATGGCGAGCCGAAAGTTTGAACCAGAAGGGGCGGGTCGTCACTGGCTCCTTGCTAGCAGGACGGCTCGATCCGTTTACGAAGGGAACGGCTGAAGAAACGGTCGATGCCAGGATGTTTTCCTTAAAGCCGTCTTCTTTTAGATTGTCTGATCCGGAATCTGAACGATGATTTAAATCTGAATCATTTTCGATCGCCTCGGCTTCATCCCAAAGCAGCGAGTCTGGCTCCTGTACAGATTTTGCCGGAATCGGATCGCGCGGCAAAGGGGCGGCTGAAGAGGGATTGGGCAACACGGCTCTTGCAGGAGAACTGCTCGGCGCAGGCTGAGGCGGCTTGCTCGGCGGAGCAGCATTTTGCGGCACGGGCGGCAACTTCAGGGGTGGAATTGTTTTGGGCGGCACATGCCCCGGTCGGCGATTCGATCGCTCTGGCGGTTCTGGCGTGCCATAAGTTCTCGTCATACCTTACCCCACACGACGCTAACCCACTCTACCGCATCTCGGAAAAATCACTCTATCTTTTAATACCAGAGAAATCAATCACGAGCAGGTAAAAATCATATCAAATCGACTGAAATCTCCCGAACGGAGAAGAACGATCGATTTCATTCCCCTATGCAGCTTACCCGAACGAAAGATTAGCAAAGATAAAAGACTACCCTGCACGAAAGAACGGATTCAGGCTCACTGACCACCCTACTACCAGCCCTGTAAAAGAAACGAGCGTCAGAACGATTAACGACTGCACGCGATTGCACCCCATATTTTGCAGATCAAGCCGCGCCAAAATTTCTGCTGCAAGCACCACCAGGCAATAGCCAAACGCCCGAAACCAGACGAGTGCAAACGTGACGCTAATCGCCGCGATTAAAACTAGGCAAAAGTAGCCCAAGTCTGACTGAAGCCACCGTCGCGCAAACAGCCGCAGCCGCGCAAACAGCGTGGTGAGCAGAAGTGCCTGGAGCAGCGTAAAGGTAATCGCCAAACTCCAGGTCAGCCAGGAAACCGTTGTGCGGGCAACAAACCAGCTAAAAGACGTATAGGCAATAAACAGCAGAAAAAGCGATAACCAGGGCAGCTTTCGCATGAAATTTATAGGGTTCATCCAAAATTCTGAGCGGGCAGCAATATCAGACTGCGCTAGCTCATTCTTTAATATCCTGACCCTTTTATTATGAAGTCATCGAAACTGCTTCGCCGCACACAGAGCACAGGCAGACCAGCGAACCAACTCGCCTTCTGGGGTGGGACAGTGGCAGGTGGGGCAAAGAGGCAAATGCTGCGATCGGCTTCGCATCTGTTGTGCCCAGCTTCGGAAAGCCGTTTGCGGATCAGTCGCGGCAGCGGAAGTAAACGGAGTCGGATTCTTGAGGCGGCTGGGGTGGCTCTGCCAGAGGGAAAGGCTATCGGTTTTAAACAGACGATCACCCATTTGCCACTGCGCCGCCGAAAAGCGGATATCTTTTAGCCCTAGCGCGAGGCGATCGTTGAGCTTGGTGAGAATTAAGTGCCGCTCAAAGGCAAGGTTTTGCGCCCAGGCAGGACTGGATGTGGCGACCTGCAAAACTTTGCGCTGAATTTCAACCGGGCGAGTCTGGGCAGCGACAGCAAGCCCCACCACCTCATTCCAGCAGGCAAGCAGCTTTTGAAACTGACGACGACTTTGCCAATTTTCCTGATGCTCGATCGCACCCAGGACATGATTCAGCGAGTTAAAACGATGACTCGGCATTCACTCATCCTTCTTCTAAAACAGCAGGCTGAGAAAATTTAAGACGGAAACAAGTATTTTTTCAAAAATTGGTTATGATATGCCAGTAGAAATCTGGCAACCGCTGTAGACTCTACTGATAGAGTTATATCAGCAGATTAACTGGATCTCAACTCCAAATCTAGATACTAGATAAATGTTTTTCCTCTAGATCGGGTTGTCCATCGCTTGAGCTATAGGCAACCGGAGTCAAGCTCAGTCGCAGTTGCATGAGTAGAACAGGCGATCGTGTCACGATTGTATCCCTAAAATCTCTGCAAATCTCTGTCCGCAGATTTATAAACTGAATTTTTTGTTTGATTTGATTTTTGTTTGATTTGTTGTTTTGGCAGGAGTACCGCTATGAGTCAACAATCCCAGAGGGGGAACTGCGTCGCA
>NZ_JACJOR010000451.1:0-16917 GCF_014695615.1 Leptolyngbya sp. FACHB-711 | reverse complement strand
ATACTAGCAATTAAGGGCAGAAGGTTGTTTGATAAGGCGCATGAGCCGTTAATTTACCAAAGTCCTTCTGCTCTCTCCCAGCTAAAAACCAGCGTATCTCGCGGAGTCAAAGCCAGATTCGGACGTATTATCGCGCGAGGTACAGTTTTCTCGTATTGCAAACCGCTTTTCTCTAGAACCCTTGCCGATGCTCGGTTATCAATATCGCAGGTTGCCCAAATGCGATCGACATCTGGTAAGTTCATCAACCAGGACATGACAGAATGAACCGCTTCGGTTGCGTAACCCTGTCCCCAGTATTTCCGATTTAGCACATAGCCAAAATCCGCCTCAGACTGCTCAATTCGACATGATATTGTGCCAACTGCTTGATCTTCTGGCTTAACGGTTATTGCCCAGCAAAACTCTTTGCCTGTATTCCAGGAGCAAGTACACTGTTCTAGAAAAGCAACTGCATCTTGAATAGCGGTATGGTTGCGCCAGACCATATACCGAGTTACTTCAGGATTGCTGCCATACTCAAAAACCGCTTCAGCATCGCTAAGCAGCAAACGACGGAGGATAAGGCGGTTTGTAATCAAGGTGCGCGGAGCTTGAATCACGTTTCACTTTTTATTAGCTTGTAGTTCAATTCAAGATGCTTATTCAAATTTCCGTAAATAGAGCTACAGATTCTGAAAACTGTTTATGAACTGGTTCCACAATCACATGAAGCGATAACTGAAGTATCTTGCTTCTGTTAGCGCAGCCATCTTAAGAACGATGCTCCCATTAGGAAAAGTAACGACGATAAGTGCGGCAAAAAGCTTAAAAAACTCTGTTATTTCTTAAACAGGATAATGCTTGAAATGTAGTTTCAACTGAGCTATAGCATTCTTTAGGCTGTCTATCGGCTCTTTATTGCTATTTTCCAATTTATTCCGCGTTCTATTTCCGCATCTTTTCCCCAGAAACTACGTGTTCTACCTGCAACGCGTTCGGGTTGAATGATACGACCTTATCAATTTCTGAAGCGATCGGTTTAATTTCTTAGGGAGTTCGCGTTGATGCAACAGTCTCAAGAATGATGTTGACCATCAGAAATTATCACTATGATGAGCGAAAAAAGAATGAATGGAAAAAATAGATGGGAGAAAACCGTGAAAATTTTTGTTATTTCATTTGTTATCCCATGAGGATGAGACAACATGAAAGTTGGCGTTATTTCTGACACTCACGGTTTAGTTCGTCCTGAGGCGATCGCTGCCCTGGCAAATTCTGAGCTAATCCTTCATGCCGGAGATATTGGCAAGCCCGAAGTGCTGGAGGAATTGAAAACGATCGCCCCCGTGATCGCTGTGCGTGGCAATAATGACAAAGGAGCGTGGGCAAACGCTATTCCCGAACGGGAGACGATCACGATCGAAGGGCTGTCTGTTTATTTGCTGCATATTGCAACTGAACTCGACTTCAACCCCATCACGACGGGGGTGCAAATTGTGATTAGTGGACATTCTCACAAGCCCAGCATTCAGAAGTTGAACGGAGTTCTGTTTCTTAATCCGGGCAGTGCCGGACCCCGTAGGTTCAAGCTACCTGTGACGATCGCCCAGCTTCAAATTACAGGCACATTGGCTGAGGCGGAAATTGTGCCGCTCGATGTCTAGGGATTGTCCCTTTATGACGGTCGAAAATCGCGCAGCATTTTGCCTAATTCCATGCCGTGTGCCTCTTCCTGACCAATCATCGTGCGGGCAAATTCTTCAAGATAAATGCTGGCATCTTCCACAACTTCTAGAAGCTGTTTGTAAAGTGCAAGAGCTGCTTTTTCATGATTTACACTTTCCAGCAAAATATCGTAAATTTCGTGTTTATAAGTTTCTTCGATCGGCGCAATTTTCAAACTGGGATGTCCGTTTAATCCCGTAATAATTTCACCTGCCTGCTGAGCATGAAGCAGCGATTCGCTTGCCTGAGCTTTCAGAAATGCGACGATCGGGATTCGATTCGGTCCAGTTACCATCAGCGAATAGTGCGTATAGCGAACCACGCCTGCTAATTCGGCTTCGAGAATGGCATTGAGGGTGTTAGTGGTAGCCTGGAGATCAAGTTCTTTCATAAGGCGAATCCCCCTTCCGGGAACTGTGAAGCAATCGATTTTACGTCATACCGATTTAAGTAACAAGCGCAGGCAGTTAAGACCGGAGTAAAAGACGGCTTCTTTTCTAGGCTGTGGTTTTCGCTTGCACTAACTTAGGAATGAGAATCCTTCTCAATTGTACAAGCTGATATTTTTCATAAAATGCAGCTTGCGGCTGATTTCAGCTTGAATCCCCCATAGAAAAGGGAAGAATTGAATCAACAACTCCTCCCTAACGTGCGCCCTAAACAGGTTTTCGATCCGGTTATTGCAAACGATGTTGCGAATTGATCAACCGATCGTGAAATTAAATGTGCCGTTTGTCGTTAGCAAGCCATCGCTGACGCTGAAGCCAAAGTTGTCAGAAACGATCGAAGTGTCGTAGAAGAAGAGGCGGTCAATCAAAGCGGAACTCCCTCCACCGATCCAGGCAGCATTGTTGCCCGAAACAACAGGTATTCCCTCAACAGCTGCACCCCCAACCAGATCCTGGGAATTGCCTGCAAGGATGTCATAAACTGCTGCTTTGAAGCCGCCTCCTGATGTGTTGGTATAGCCAACTTTGTTGCCGTCAAAGCTCGTCACATCAGCAGTAGTTGTAGACGGAGGAATAATTCGGGTTGCGGCTCCGCCGATCGTGAACAAATAAATTCCGTCGTTGGTTCCGCCTGTTGTACCGCTGCGTTGGAAGACAATTTTTGAACCAGAGATGAGCGGGTTAGTATCGTCGTCTGCACTGACGTTAATTGAACTGACTCCGCCTGATGTGGTAACGTCTGCATCATATAAAATATCGGATTCAGTTGAGTTCCGACGTTCCCAGGTTACAGCGGAACCCGAAATCTGCGCTCTGCGATCGGTATAAGCAGAGTTTCCAACACTCAGTTGAGTTTGCGTTGGTCCTAACGTCGCCAGATCATAATAAAAAATTCCATCATCTGCGTTTGTCGATGCGCCTGCGATATTATCGCGCTGAAACACTAGTTTGGAACCAGATAAAGCAGGATCAATATCGTTTAAGGTTATGCTGTTGTTAACTGCTCCCGAAGCTCCATCGCTGAGCCGATAGTACCGAATATCATGCTCTCCTGACGGATACCTCCGTTGCCAGACCACAAAGCTGTCCGAGATTCTGGCGTTCGTGTCTGCTAGCGGATTGTCACTCAGGCGTGTGGTTGCTCCAGATGTACCGTTGTATAAGTAGATTTCAGCATCTGTGCCTGTGCCGCTCTCCCAGACGACATTCGAGCCAAAAATTTTGGGCCCACTATCTTCTACTGTGTTGTCACTGAGTTGAGTGATCGCTTTATTTATGCCGTTGTAAAAGAAAATTTCTGTGTCCCCAGTGCTGTCCTTTGCGCCCCAGACTACATTAGAGCCAGAAATCTGTGGGAAAGCATCGCTAGATATTTGTCGACCTGCATTAGGAATGTCCTTGGCAGAGTTTTGCTTGTAGGTCAGCTTGTTGGTGTCAATGTCAGTCTGCGTGAAGGCACTTCCCACTCCAAGCGGGGTTCCGTTAAGGAAGAGCGATCCAGAAGCAGGCAAACTGGTGACACGATACAAAAGCTGGTCTGCGGTTTGCTGCGTGTCGCTAGAGAACAGATTGGTTCGTCCGATCGTCCCCGTTCCGTTCCGGCTGACGATTAGTGCCGTGTTAGTGCCGATCGTTGGCGCAGTATTGGTTGGAATTCCGCCACCCGGAGTTCCACCACCCGGAGTTCCACCACCCGGAGTTCCACCACCCGGAGTTCCACCACCCGGAGTTCCGCCACCCGGAGTTCCACCGCCCGGAGTTCCACTTCCTGGAATTGGTGTTGCGGCAACCTGGAGCTGATAGCCTGTACTCGCTTCCTTCGTGTTTAGCCGAATATAGAACGTGCCTGCATCCAGCGTGGTTTTAATCGATTCTGACAAGCGATCGGCTCGGCGAGAAGAGGCAATGACTTTGCGGGTGCTATCGAGTAGCGACACATCAACATTCGATCGCAGCTTTTTCAGGCTTAAATCCAGGCTGCTGCGGCTGGTCAGATTGAACTTGAAGAAGTCGCGGGGATCACTACTGCCGCCGATCGTTTCTCTGCGCGTCTTTGGACCCGTTGCCAGATTCAGCGATCGGGCAGAGAGCAACGTATTTCCAGAATCTTGTGCCATAGAGGGCTTCTCTTCCATAAACTCCTGCTTTTGTCAACAGTTCAGCTGGGGATTCTTCCGGAAATATTTACAATCCTTGATTTTGTGATTGAAGATACAAACTGCTGGTCATAAAAAAATCGCCCTTCAGAACTTAGATGAAGGACGATCGATCGTTTTTGGCAGAGCTTTTAAACCGCTGCCTGCTGACGCTGATACAGCGACCAGTAGAGTCCCTTTTGCTGAAGCAGTTCATCGTGTTTGCCCCGCTCAACAATCACGCCCTTCTCCATTGTCAGAATCAGGTCAGCTCGTTTGAGGGGCGAAAAGCGGTGGGCAATCATAAACATCGTGCGTCCGGGAGAAACCCGCTTCAGGTTTTCTAAGACTTGCTGTTCGGTTTCGGCATCGAGGCTGCTGGTAGCTTCATCCAGAATCAGAATCGGCGCAGTCGAGAGAAACAGTCGTGCCAGAGTAATTCGCTGTCGCTGTCCACCCGAAAGTGAGGTGCCGCGTTCGCCTACATTGGTTTCGTAGCCGTTGGGCAGGTCGCAAATAAAGTCGTGTGCCACAGCCAGCCGCGCCGCTTCCACTACCTGTTCTGCAGTGACTTCCGGATTGCCCAGCGTAATGTTCTCCAGGATTGTGCCGTTAAACAAGAAGTCTTCTTGCAGCACGACAGCAATTTGAGGACGCAGTGATGCCAGATCTGCACTTTTGACATCAAATCCATCAATCAAAATTCGCCCGCCTTCGGGCTGATAGAGCCGCTGAATCAGCTTCGACAGCGTACTTTTCCCGGAACCGCTTCGCCCCACAATACCGACAAACATTCCCGGTTCCGCATCAAAGGAAATGCCGCGCAAAATTGGCTCCTGCGCTTCCTGGTAGCGGAAAAACACCTGCTCAAAGTTAACCTGACCTCGCAGCGGCGGCAGCATTAGTCCGGTTCCTGGTTCTGCTTCCGGTGCAACGTTGAGAATATCGCCAATCCGATCGACCGCGAGCAGCACTTCCTGTAAACTCTGCCAGAGCTGCACCAATCGCAGCAGCGGACCCGTCACCCGACCAGACAGCATTTGGAAAGCGACTAATTGACCGATCGTGAGTTCCTGCTTGATTACCAGATGCGCCCCAAACCAGAGAATCAGTAGGGCAGAAAAGCTGGTGAGAAAATCGCCGACGTGGTTGCTGATATTCGCCGTTGTGGCTGCTTTGAATCCGGTACGAACAAAGCGGGCGTAAAGTCCTTCCCAGCGATCGCGTGAGGTTTTTTCTGCTGCATGTGCCTTCACCGAATGAATCCCTGTGATCGTTTCCACCAGGAAAGACTGGCTATCCGCGCTTCGGTTAAAGGTTTCATTCAGCCAGGTTCGCAAAATCGGCGTAGCGATCAGCGTCAGAATTGCAAACAGCGGAATCGCCGCCAGCGCAACCCCGGTCAGGGTCGGGCTGTAGTAAAACATCATCACCAGATAAATCACGGAGAAGATGCTGTCCAGCACCACCGTGAGAGCCGTACTGGTCAGAAACTGACGGATTTCCTCTAGCTCCTGCACCCGCGCCACTGTATCCCCAACTCGACGCGCCTCAAAGTAAGACAGCGGCAAGCGCAGCAAATGGCGGAAAAGCTGAGCCGACAATGCCATATCCAGGCGGTTTGTCGTGTGGGTAAAGATGAACATCCGCAGGATGCCCAGCAATGCCTCAAAGACTGCCGCTCCCAGCAGCGCGAACACCATCACGTCCAGCGTAGGAATGCTGCCCTGCACCATCACTTTGTCGATAATGACCTGAGTGACGACGGGCGTAACTAGACCCAAAAGCTGAAGCGTAAACGACGCAATCAAAACTTCGGTCAGCAGCGTCCGAAACTTCCAGACAGCGGGCAAAAACCAGCCCAGGTTGAACTGTTCCTGCTTATGAATTAGCTCCGCTTGCCAAAGCTGCCCATCCCAGGATTCTTCGACCAGCGCACGTGGCACGGTTTCACAGGTGCGCCCCGGATTCATCGGATCGCCAATAATTAGACGATCGCCCCGCACGCCATAAGCCACGACCCAGTGTTCCGGCTGCTGCCACTGTAATAGAGCCGGGAATTTGATTTGCCGCAGATCCGTCCAGTTGCCAATCAGCAGGCGGCGAAGCTGAAACCCCGCTTTTTCTGCCCCGTCGATCACATTTTTGGGACGCCGACCGCGCAACTGTCGCTGCATCCATTCCAACTGCACGGGCGTATCGAGGTGCTGTGCCAGCATTGTGAGACTGGCGGCGGCGGTATTCAAGCCCGCAACAAACGGATAGCCGGAAATGGGCTGGGGCGCGGCGGAATAGTTTGGCTGATAGCGCGATCGTACCGATGCCCAAAACTGCCGTAGCTCCGTTGTATTGAGCAATTCCCAGTCCGACTGGCTCCACTCGGCAACCACCACTGCTTTATCGGCGGCTCTGGCTTTCCACTGGTCGGTCAGGTGCAGCAAATCGCCAAACCAATCCCCTGCTTTTAGCAGCACCGGACTGCCCTCGCTGGGAACCAGCCGCACTTTGCCCGTCAGCACCACAAACTGACTGCCCGGCGTTTCCGTAGACCAGATCACTTCGCCCAAATTACAGGAGCGGGTCTTGGCCCGACCTTTAAGCAAAAGCTGCTGCTCTGGATTCAGCCAGGAAAGGGGCGGATTTTGCCAGTCGAGATTGGCAAGCAGGTCATTGGTAATCATGCATTCACCTGAATCTTAATCGGTAGCGTTTGCATCTTCTCGCCCAGCCATTGTTCAAATAGCTCATCCTGCAAGCTCTGATGAAGCTGCGGATCGTCGAGCGTTGCCGGAAGCAGTGCCTCCACGCGAAATAGCCCCCAGCGTTCTTCCATGCCAATCGGACCCACGACCTCCCCTGGCTGTGCCAGATCGATCGCCGCCCGCAGAATATCGGGCATGGTGCCGCGACTGACCGGACCGACCATTCCATTCATCAGGCGATCGTCCGTGAGCGAATAGTCTTTGGCAAGCTGCTCGAAGCTACTACCTTCCTGCAACTGACTCTTTAATTCCTCTGCCAGTTCCTTATCTGCAACAATAATTCGGGAGAGAACGACGCGATCGAGGAACACCTTGCGTCCGATAAAGTATTCCTGCAATTTCGGCTCGGTGATGTCGTCTTTGAGCTTTTTCAGCCGAAAATTGGTCGCAAGCTGGGTGTGGAACGCTTCATAGGTCAGCCCGTGTTCGTTGAGCCACTGCTGAAACTGGTTGGGGTCGGTCAGCTGGTTTTGCAACCGGAAGTCGATCACGGCTTGTTCGATCGCTACCGAACTCATGGCTTGTTGGCTTTGCGCCTGAAGCTCGCGCTCGATCACAAATTGCCGCACAATATCACCAATAAAGCCGTCTAGTTTGCGGCTTGCCTGTAAATATCGAAAGATTTGCCCGATGGTGATGGGCTGTTCGTCAATGGTCAGAAAGGGTTCGGATGTCATGCTCATCCTAATAAAGCGTCATAGCTAACCCATTATGCCCAAATCCACTCGTCCTCATACAAATTTCAAAGTTTGGTTAAGTGGATCTACTTGACCGGGGTCTAATCAATGAGTGGTTCTACGGAATAGCCAAAACTCATCTGCTTCTTTTCTCCGGCTCTCCCTCCTAGTAGGCAAAAATCAGTTTTGTAATCGATATTTGTAATCGATCGCTAAAAAACTTTACCTTCCTCTGATCTCCAGAACCCATAGAATAAGAAGACTTAAAATTTAGTCATTTGAAACAGCGACTTCTAGCAGGGAAAACTAGCGGGGAAAACCGATGTCTGATCGCCCGATTATTGTTGGCATTGTCGGAGATAGCGCAGCTGGAAAAACTACTCTGACACGTGGCATCGCTCAGGTATTGGGCGAAGAAGATGTAACTGTAATCTGCACCGACGACTACCACCGCTACGATCGCCAGCAGCGGGCAGAGCTGGGAATTTCTGCGCTCCATCCCGACTGCAACTATCTCGACATTATTCAGCAGCACCTCAGCCTGCTCCGCAGCGGACAGCCGATTCTGAAGCCGATTTATAATCACTCGACGGGGATGTTTGATCCGCCAGAGTACATCAAACCCAGCCGCTTTGTAATTGTTGAAGGGCTGCTCGGCTACTCGACACGCGGAATGCGTGATTCTTACGATGTCAAGGTTTATCTTGCGCCCCCAGAAGAGCTGCGAACTAACTGGAAAATTAAGCGAGACACCCGCAAGCGCGGCTACACCGAAGAGCAGGTGATGGATCAGATGCGTAAGCGAGAATCCGACTCGGAAGCTTTTATCCGTCCGCAGCGACAGTGGGCAGATGTCATCGTATCGTTTTACCCTTCCAATAGCGGCACTCCGCAAGACGATTTGCTGCTGAATGTACGGCTGGTGTTGCGCCCGACCATTCCCCATCCTGACTTTTGCAATATTCTGCCCTGCGGTGCTCCAGTTAGCTCTGCAGTGCGCCTCGGACTCGATCGCGATATGGGTAAACCCGTAGACCTGCTAGAAATTGACGGTCACGCTACCTCAGAACAGGTGCAGCAGCTCGAAAGAATGCTCTGCAACGAAGTGCCTTACCTGGGTAAGTTTTGCAGCATTGCAGGCAGCGAATCGACGATCGGCAAAGTCGTCGGCACTACGGGCGAAACGCTCCAGAGCTATCCACTAGCGATTACCCAGCTCCTGATCACCTACCACATGCTAAAGGCACTCAACCTTTAAGCTCCGCAAGTTCCCCTACTTCTTCCGGCAAAAAACACAATGAATTGGCAGCTAATCTGGTAGCGGAGGGAGTGGCAGTTCTAGCGGAGGCAGCAGAGGCAGCGATGAGTAGAACACGATTCATCGAATATTTGCTCAGCTAAACTTGACATCAATCGGCAAATACAAGTCTAGATGGAGATGGCAAAAGATTTTGGTTCTCTGGTTCCCCGCAGTGGCTTAGCTGGGCTGTGGGATCGGCTTATTGGACCGGGTGCTACCCCAGCCGAAAATACTTTAATCGTAGTCAGCTCTATTGCGGGTACGTTTGGGGCTGTACTGCGACTTTGGTGGCTAGGGTTTGACCCCCTGCATCTCGTTATAGGAGCCATCCTCAGTTTTGACATCCTTGGTGGAGCCGTTTGCAATGCAACTGACACTACAAAGCGATGGTATCACCGACCTGAAGTGACCTGGGTTCAACACCTTGCCTTCGTCCTGCTCCACCTTACCCATGTAGCGATCGTCTCGTGGCTTTTTCGAGATTCGCCTCAGTTCGACTGGCATTATTTTGGCTTGATTAGCTCTTACCTGCTTATTGCGACCTTAGTTGTAGTGTCTGTCCGCAGTTACCTTAAACGACCGATCGCCGCAGGGCTATATCTAGTTGTCATTGCGATCGAGCTGTACGGGATTAGCCCAACGCCGGGCATAGAGTGGTTTATTCCGACCCTGTTTCTGAAGCTATTGATCGGTCATCTCGTTCCTGAACAGTTGCAGAGCCCTAGGATGCCTTAGCGGAGCGGAGCGCATTACTCCTCAAAAGCCAAAAAGCTTTTACTCGTCCGCTAAATTATACGCTCCAGGCTTGCGCCGCTGCTTTGCGGGTGTTCGGGTCATTGAGTTTTCGGTTATGAAATCCCTATCGCGGATACTTCTGCATCAGTTCACGCACCTGCTCCGCATGATAGGAACTGCGCGTCAGCGGCGACGAAACCACCTGCAAAAAGCCAATCGCTTCCCCAAACTTGCGCCATGCGTCGAACTGCTCCGGCGGCACAAACTCCTGAACGCCTAAATGCTTCTGGCTGGGCTGGAGATATTGCCCGATCGTCAAAATGTCGCAGTCTACCGATCGCAAATCCTGGATCACCTGCCGTACTTCTTCGTCAGTTTCGCCTAAGCCCACCATGATTCCTGACTTGGTGTAGACCGACGGAGCACTCTGGCGCGACTGGCTCAAAACTGCCAGCGATCGGGCATAGTCTCCTTGGGGGCGCACTCGCCTGTAGAGCCGGGGAATCGTTTCGGTATTGTGATTGAGAACTTCTGGCTTCGCCTGCAAGATCAGTTCCAGTGCAGTCCAGTTGCCGCACAAATCGGGAATCAGGACTTCGATTGTCGTTTGGGGAGAAACCGATCGCACCGCCTCAATACAGCGAACAAACTGTGATGCACCGCCGTCGGGCAGATCGTCCCGGTTCACCGAAGTAATTACGACATGATTGAGCCGCATTCTTCGCACTGCTTCAGCTAAACGATCGGGTTCGCTGGGATCGAGTGCCTTCGGCTTTTTCTCAAAGTCAATGTCGCAGTAGGGGCAGGCTCTCGTGCAGGCTGGACCCATAATCAGAAACGTAGCGGTTCCAGCGTTGAAGCACTCACCAATGTTGGGACAGGATGCCTCTTCACACACCGTATTCAGTCCCAAATCGCGCAGCACTTCTTTAACGTTACCGACCCGCTCCCACTGCGGAGCTTTAACTCGTAACCACTCTGGCTTAACTATCACAAAAATCCTGGATCGATCGCTAAATGAAACAAATCCATCTTAACAGCAAGCGATCGACCCATTGTTACACTTCTAGACTTGTGGGGCTTATGAATTGGTCACACCGCTGCCAAATTTTTCTTCGTGCTTCGAGATTGCCCAGAGCGCGTGAATAGTTCCGGGAACCCAACCCAGCAGAGTTAGCCCAATATTAATAGCCAGTGCGCTACTGACGCCGTAGGTAAACAAAATTGCCACAGGAGGTAGAACGATCGCCAAAAGGTATTTCAGAATTTTCATTGGTTTTTCTCAACTTGACACTGAATAACCTCATTGTTGGCGATCGTCCTGCAACCTACCTCCTTCATGGGGACGATTATCGGCTTACTACTTTTTGCCGAACCGTTGCGTGATCTAGCACAGGCTGAAGGATGTGACCGTTAAGGGGCACTAAGCCCATTGCCTTCAGGTCTGCTTCAACCATCAAATGCACGAGCTGTTCAAAGGTAACGCTCGGTTCCCAACCCAGCTTAGTTTTTGCCTTGGTCGGGTCGCCAATCAGCAGATCCACTTCTGCCGGACGCAGATACCGCTCGTCAAACTCCACATAGTCCTGCCAGTTCAGATTCACATAGCCAAATGCCAGGTCGAGGAATTCTTTTACAGAATAGGTTTCGCCTGTCGCGATCACATAGTCATCCGCCTGCTCTTGCTGGAGCATCAGCCACATGGCGCGCACATAATCTTTGGCATAGCCCCAGTCCCGCTTAGAGTCCAGGTTGCCCATGAACAGCTTGTTCTGCTGTCCTGCAACGATTCGCGCTAGGGCACGAGTAATCTTACGGGTCACGAAAGTTTCACCACGTCGGGGCGATTCATGGTTAAACAGAATGCCGTTGCAGGCAAATAGCCCGTAGGATTCGCGGTAGTTCACCGTTTGCCAATGGGCATAGACCTTTGCACAGGCGTAGGGACTGCGGGGATAAAAGGGCGTGGTTTCTTTTTGAGGCACTTCCTGTACTTTGCCGTACATCTCGGAAGAACCAGCCTGGTAGTAGCGAACTTCGATTCCGGTACGCTGCTGGTAATCGCGAACAGCTTCAAGCAGGCGCAACGCTCCCATTCCGACAGAATCGACGGTGTATTCGGGGGAGTCAAAGCTGACACGAACGTGGGATTGGGCTCCCAGGTTATAGATTTCGTGGGGTTTAATTTCCTCTAGAATCCGGCGCAGCGTCGTCCCGTCGGTCAGGTCGCCATAATGCAGGAACAGGCGGGCTTGCTCTTCGTGGGGGTCGTCGTAGATATGATCAATGCGATCGGTATTGAAGGTCGAGGTGCGGCGAATAATGCCGTGAACTTCATAGCCCTTCTCGAGCAACAGTTCGCTTAAGTAGGAGCCATCCTGACCCGTAATCCCCGTAATCAGTGCGCGTTTCTGTTCAGTCATGCTGCTTTCTTTTGTATAAGGACTTAGACGATTGGCAAGCTCATCGTTCTCCCGACCGTTTGCTAAACCGGGGGGCAAGCTTGTATTGTTTTCCCAGTCATTTGCCGGGTCAGGCGACGTTTTCTAGGTCAAAGTCGCTTTCTGATAATTATGCAAACCCGTGATCATGCGAACCTGCTGTGATGTCAAAGTAGTCGTCATGTCAAATCCAAGATTGTCATGAACTAGCATTCCCGCAGACAGAGCTTTAATTCCCATCGGCTGTCCGATTCGTAACAGAACCTTGGCGAGAAACAGCTTTCGAACGTCAAAGGTCAACAGTTTGTTGAACTCAAGGTGAACTCAAAGGGAGCTGACCGTACGATCACTTCAGCCACCACTTGAACTATCAGAAGAACGAATTGGCGCTCCTTCTTTGCATTATTTCACGGGATTCAGAAGCATATCCGTATAGTTGGTCTTGAAGGTTTTGTAAGTGATTAATAAAAATTCGGTGAAAGCCCGCCCTGCCCGGAAGCCTACAAAATTCGATACAATCCTGAATCTGGAACACCGCATTGGTTTTCTGATCCTTTTCTTCTATCCTGCTTCTTTTGGTCATGGGTCACACGCTGGTCGTTAAAATTGGCACTTCAAGTCTGGCTCAACCCGACACCGGATTTTTGGCATTGGCGACGATCGCCCAGCTGGTTGAAACGCTCAGCCAGCTTCGGCAGCAGGGGCATGATGTGATTCTGGTCTCTTCGGGAGCAGTCGGGGTGGGCTGTGCCCGGCTAGGGTTAACCGAGCGTCCACGCAGCATGGCCATGAAGCAGGCAGTCGCAGCCGTAGGGCAGGGTCGCTTAATGCGGGTATATGATGACCTGTTTAGTTCGCTTCAGCAGCCGATCGCCCAGGTATTGCTTACCCGCACTGACCTGATGGAGCGCAGCCGCTATGTCAACGCCTACCGCACCTTTCGGCAACTTTTGAAGCTGGGCGTGATTCCGATCGTGAACGAAAACGATACGCTTGCCGTCGAAGAACTCAAATTTGGGGATAACGATACCCTTTCGGCGCGGGTTGCCAGCTTGGTGGGGGCAGATTGGCTATTTTTGCTTACCGATGTCGATCGCCTTTATTCCGCCGATCCGCGTTCCCATCCAGACGCTCAGCCGATTCCCGTGGTGGAAGATATCGAGCAGCTCAGCCAGTTTGTAGAAGTGGGTGACCAGGGCACAAGCTGGGGCACAGGCGGCATGGTGACTAAAATTGCAGCCGCCCGCATTGCCACACTCGCTGGAATCCGCACCGTGATCACCGAAGGTCGATCGCCCCAAAATTTGCTCAAGATCCTTGCAGGAGAGTCGATCGGCACTCGATTTGAGCCGCAGCCCGATCGCGTTAATGCCCGTAAACGCTGGATTGCTCATGGTCTGGTTCCTGCCGGAAAGCTGGTTTTAGACCCAGGGGCGATCGTGGCAATTCGGGATGCCGGAAAGTCGTTGCTGGCGGCAGGAGTGCGCGAGGTAGAAGGCGAGTTCCAGATGCACGATGCAGTGTTACTTTGCGATCGATCGGGTCAGGAAGTGGCGCGGGGCATTGTCAACTACACCAGCGGTGAACTGCAAAAGATTCGCGGCTGTCATTCCGAGCAAATTCCAAAAATCTTAGGCTATGGTGGGGCGGAGACGGTAGTGCATCGCGACAACCTGGTGTTAAGCAGCTAGCCGAAATTCTGGGTAGACGGGTGTGTATGGGGTTGTTTCAGGGCACTCTACAGCAGAACCCCTTTAGAGGGTTTATACTTACCCCAATCGACAGATGAAATCGCTAAAATAGCCATTACTTCGGTTTGCTTTCCAGCTTGAAGGGGCAGTTGCTCTTGGAAAGGACTTCCACCTGTGCTTAAAGAAGCTTCCTTTGATCGAGACAATTTTATTGCTCCATTGGTTCCAACAGTCTCTTTTGAGAATCCGGCGGGTCTCTACGTCGAGTTTTAGCACTTTCAGTCGCAACACTCTAAGCCTGTGAACGACTCAGGATTGAATACAGCCGTTAAACGACCCAGATTAATGTCCGTCGTAGCGTCCATTTTCTTAAGGGCGATTTTGTGATGATGACGGATGCTAATGTCGGGCGAGTTTTACACGATCGCTATCACCTGCGGCAGTTGCTCGGTCAGGGGTCGATGGGGCGCGTGTACGGAGCCGATGACGACGCGCTGGGTGGGATTCCTGTTGCCATCAAATTTCTCTCTCAGGCATTGCTGAATCAGCGAATGCGCGATCGCTTCGAGCGAGAAGCAAAAACCTGCGCCCAGCTTGGACAGCGCAGCATTCACATTGTGCGTGTGACCGACTATGGGGTAGACGAAGAAGGCATTCCGTTCTACGTGATGGAGTACCTCAAAGGCTCTAACCTCAGCGACTTGGTCGCGCAGCAGGCGATGGTGGTTCCTCGCTTTCTGCATCTGCTGAAGCAAATCTGTCTGGGGCTACAGTGCGCTCACCGGGGAATCCAAATCGAGGGACAAACCTTCCCGATCGTTCATCGCGATATTAAACCCAGCAATATTCTGGTGACGCAGAACGATAGTTTAGGGGAACTCGTCAAAATTCTGGATTTTGGTATCGCTAAGGTACTTCAGCCCGAAGGTCATCAAACCAACTGCTTTATGGGCACGCTTGCCTACTCGTCGCCCGAACAAATGGAAGGACGTGAACTTGACGCCCGTTCCGATATCTACAGCCTGGGCGTGCTGATGTTTCAAATGCTGACAGGCAAAATGCCGCTCAACGCCGATACCCACTCGTTTGGGGGCTGGTACAAGGCACATCATTTTCAAAAGCCCCAGCCGATCGCTACCGTCAACCCCAGCGTCAAAGTGCCAAAAGTCCTTGAAAATTTGGTGATGGGCTGCCTGGAAAAATCGGCGGGCGATCGTCCTCAGTCAGTTGCCGAAATTGTAACCGCGCTTGGACCGCTCGAAGAACGATTTGGAACCGGGCTGCAAGTCGCTCAGCGAATTAAAGCATCCCTGTCTCGCCTGCCTGTCACCCCAGCCGCTCAGCCCTCGAACTTCCTGGAAGGCGATGAACTCTATCGGCTCGCTACTTGGCCCCCCCAAATGCCGATCGCGGAGATTGTCTTTCCCAAGCCAATGCAAACCAGCCAGGGAATGCTGCCAACCCTATGGGTGATGCTGCCCCGGATCGAGATTCACAAGCGCGTGACGTGTAGCCGCTATAACCAGTTTCTTTTTCTGGAAATGCCGCATCCGATGCTGCTGTGGCTTACTGTGCTTTACAACCGGGAACATGAGCCACGCTGGTTGCCCTGCTATCTCGATCTGAAAAGTCCACCGGGTCGGCAAATGGCCACGCTCTTAGGCACCACTGGACAATACCGCATCCTGTTTTTCGCCCTTGAGGATCCGATGCGCTGTGCCAGCATTCAGTCAGTGTCGATCGCCCCAGCTCAGTGTCAACTGCTGCATGAATGGGCAATGGTAGGACAGGCATCTCGAATTCCGCCTAACCCAACGGTGAGCAAGGATTTGCTAAAGCACGAGCTAGAAAAAATCAAGCCTCAGATTCTCACCAAGCTAGAGACGCTCTACAGCAGTGGCTTCACTGCCTTTAAAAGTCCATCGGCATGATTAGAACTGCAGCATGCTTTAAAGGCTTTGTCGAATGGGCTATCCCTTAGGAATGCGGAAAATAAATGATGGGATGCCAGCTTCGCCGCAGCATCTCCCCTGCAAAACTGGGGGTTGGGAGTTCGCTCAGCTTGCCAAACCGTTTAGAACTTAGCGTAATTGCGCTGATATCGTAGTCGATCGCTGCTAGCAGAATTTCGGCGACCGGTTCACCCTCGAGCACTCTGGTGTGAATCGTGAGGTCGGGCAAGTCCAGGGTGGATTTGGCAGCGGCCAGTCGAGTTTCTGCGTCTTTGATCTGATAATCCTTGGGAACTTCTCGCCGTCCACTAGAGCTAACGACCCACGTCAGGAGGCACTCTTTTAACGGTCCCTTGCCAGACTGAGCAAGCTGACGAATTCGCTGTAGCAGGTATTCTGCTTCATTGGAACTGTCGTAAGGAATCAGGAAATATCGAAAAAGGTTTTGGCATCGTAGTGCTAACTCTTCCACCATAAAAGTCGAGAGGAGCTGTGGTCGAAAAACCATCACCGGAACAGAGGTGCGCTGGCACACTCCAACTGCTGTACTGCCAAACAGTTTTTCGGTCAATAAACTCCGGGCTGCTGTTCCAAGCAAAATCAAATCAGTCGCATTGTCCTGGGCAGTCTTCAGGATCGCATCTATGGGGCGGCCCCACTGCACCTCAATTCTGACTTCAACCCCATCTGGCACTGCTTGTTGAGCGACTGCAAGGCGATCGCGAATCTGACGCGCTTTGTCCGAATCGATTCTGGGAATTTGCCGATCGCTGTCCAGCGGAATCACATGAAGAAACGTGATTTGCTGAATGCCGCTTGCAGCAAGATTCGGTACAAAATGCACCATGCGCTGCAAACCATCAATGAAATCAGTGCAGATAAGAAGCCTTTGGAACATGGTAGCAACTAAGCAGGATGACTGTTCCTCTTAACCTACCATTCCTGCTGGGAATTCAATTCTCTAAATGCGGTGATTTTTGCGAGCAACGGCTCCAGTAATGCCCTTTCTCCGGTTGGTCATCTCTATTGCTGAACCTAAGAAATTTCAGCAGCTTTATCGCTCGAAAT
>NZ_JACJOR010000450.1:0-19392 GCF_014695615.1 Leptolyngbya sp. FACHB-711 | reverse complement strand
TAGGCAAGCAACCTGAGAGGGAGTTTAATTCCAAGAAAGGGGGTGAAAACTTCCAGAGCGTTGATGTCCCCCAAATTCCTCAACTTTAGGAGACCTTGCAATCTGCGAATAGGCAAGATTCTTCCCAAAATTAGGTAGCCAGAGAGCTATTCAGGTTACGAATCTCTCCAAACATTCCCTTAAAGCTTTGTGGCGTGGCAGCTTGCAGGTGAGAGAGTAGCATGAGCTATAAAGACTTTGAATCAAACCATAACTTTGAAGTAATCATCAAGAGCAGCACAAAGCTAGAACAAGTTTTAACAGGGGTGCGTCAATGGGAAGCAGTTCTCCGTGGGGGGTAATTGTCTCTCAGGAAACCAATCTGTATCGCCTTTATCCTCCAATCCCCTGAGTTCTTATGCGTCAATCCCGATTTGCGCTCTATTTTTCCATCGGATTATTTTTGGTTACGCTTTGTACGATCGTCTTGCTAATGGTTGAGGTTGCCCCAGCACGATCGAATGCGCCGTTCATGGGAATCATGATCGATCCGGGTTCTTCAGCTCCGATAGTGCATCTGCCGAATCGTCTTTTCAACTGCACAGATGAAAACCAGCAATTTCGCTGTCAGGCATCCTTAAAAGAGCAGCCCCTCCAGATCACGTTTGACCAAGGCAAAGACTATATTTACTTTCTGCAAAACTGCCGTGCGACCTATGCAGGTCAGGCAACAAACTGTCAGGCAGCGCAAGGCGGCAATATGACCCAGCGTGGCGTTCTATCTTATTATTCGCTCACCACCAATCTGGGACTGACAGTTCCTGAACTTAAGGCTCTCCAGCGACAATACTGGCTGACTAACCTGGTGGGCACTAGCGCAGAAGGCTTTATCTGGATCGGGGGCTGGGCGATCGCAGCGATCGGGGCGGCACTTGCGATCGGGTTGAACTGGCTGGAGGATAACCTCCTCACTCGCAGTTTCACCAGCCTGAGCAGTGGCTTTGGTCTGGCTTTGTTGACCTGGTTTGTGCTTGCCAGAATTCCTTACACAACGCTGGCGCAGTACGGCATTAACGAATCGACTTGGCGTTTTGTGCTTCCCATCATCACAATCGCGGCTGGCACGCTGGGGTCAATTCTGACAGGTTTTTATGTGAGTCGGCGCACCCGCCCAGCCCTGAAAGCAGTGACAAGTTTGCTGATGGGATTTGCCACTGCATTTCTCTCCTGGTTCTTTTTCCCAATCGTTCTTTCAGTCATTCCGGAAGGCTGGTGGCTGAGGATTCCCTTAACCGTGATGTTTGGAACAGCTACAACTATTCTGCTGCTGAAAGACACAGGGCGATCGATCAAGTTCTTTTCCTGTAGCGTCAGTGCGCTAGGAGCGTTTGTGATGCTGCTGACGCTGATTACTCACCTTGGGCTAATTCTGGGATTTGCAGATTAGTGGATTGCCTGAACTCATATAATTTGAGTTAGAACTATTCTGCTGCCGCCATGACCGATTCTCCTCATCCCACAACTCAATATTCCTATCTGCCTGTTCTGAGAGAGCTTGTTCGCACTTATCAGGCTTTCTCTTCGATTGATGAGGCACAAATTCGCACCTATGGGTTGACGGCAAGCCAGTTTGACGTGATTGCTACCTTAGGCAACACAGACGGCATGACGATGAGCGATCTGGCAGAAAAAACGCTGGTCACAAAAGGAACGCTGACCGGAATTGTCGATCGTTTGGAAGCAAAGCAATTAGTACGGCGAGAAGTCCCGGAAGGCGATCGTCGCTGCTTTAAAGTCGTGCTGACAGCGGCAGGAGAAGCCCTGTTCCACGACATCTTTCCAAACCACATGGCGTTTCTTCAGGAGCGATTCGATCGTCTAGAAACCTCGGAATTAGAGCTATTGCGGGTTTTGTTGGGGCGTGTGCGATCGGCATTTACAGAGCGATCTTAAGCCTGGATAAGCAGTATTCTTTGAACAAGATAGTTTGACACCAAACTAATTCATGCTAGATTAGCTTTAGTAGAAAGTACGAGTTCAAACTTTTTGGCTTTAAACAATTAATTTTAAGGAGAACTCCGATGCCTGAACTGCCTCTGACCCTGCAACTTGATGCAGGAACCTACTGGCTCTGCACCTGCGGTAAGTCCGAAAACTTTCCCTATTGCAATGGCGCACACAAAGGCTCTGGCTTTACACCAAAGCAGTTTGAGCTGACCGCACCTGCCACCGTTGAAATTACGGCTCCGGGCGAGGCGATCGTTCGCTAAAAGTCGCGCCTTTGCAAAGCACAATTCGATCGTCCCAAAATCGTCCCAATGAGGAATCTGCTTCCCCTGCGGCTGGGTTTTTGGCAGGGTTTCGGTTCAAAATGAAAGTAGCCTGTCTCAAATCCAGCCATTTCTGAGGAATTTGCCGTGAGTGCCAGAGGCTATCGCAGCGCAGGTGATTCGGTGCGTGACCCGGTAGGTAATCCAGTTGTGATCGTGGGTGCGGGATTTGGCGGCATTCAGGCAGCACGCACTCTTGCCCGGCAGGGAGTTTCAGTTCTGCTGATCGATCGCCAGCCTTATCACCTTTTCACGCCGTTTCTGCATCAGGTGGCAATGGCAGAGCTAGAGCCAGATCAGGTGGGAATTCCGATTCGGCGACTGCTGCGATCGTCCCCCAAGGTTCAGTTTCTCCAAGCCGACGTGCAGGCAATTCGCTGGGACAAACAGAGGCTTGAAACCTCAGCAGGACAGGTTTCTTTTGAGTATCTGGTTCTGGCAACGGGCAGTTTCACTCATGCAGAAGTTCCCGGAGCAGCACAGCACACGCTGCCGCTCAAAACTCTGCCTCAGGCGATCGAGCTTCGTAATCACATTTTGTCTCGTGTTGAACAGGCCGTGAATGAGCCTGATCCGGCGCATCAGCAGCGGTTACTCACGTTTGCCGTGATTGGAGGCGGCTCAACGGGTGTCGAAGTTGCCGGATCGCTTGCCGAGTGGATTCAGGAGGGGCTGAGCAAAGACTATTCTATGCTCGATCGATCGCCCCTCAAGGGGAAGGGCTTCGCATCGCAGTTTCGGTTAATGGTGCTGCATTCAGGCGATCGGCTCCTGGAAACAATGGCTCCTCGGCTTAGCCGCTATACCGAACGACAGCTTAAACGGCTCGGGGTAGAAGTGTGGCTGCATAGCAGGGTGACTCAGGTTAAGGCAGGTCGAATCACGGTTCAGACGGGCAATCTTCAGACGGACGATCTTCAGACAGGCGATCACGTGAATTTGATTGAGGCAGAAACGATCGTCTGGGCGGGCGGCATACAGGTGAAAGTGCCGGAGTTGTGGCGGCTTCCCACCGCACCCAGCGGCAGAGCAGCTACGTTAGCCTCGCTAAATTTGCCAGAGCACCCCAAAGTGTACGCGATCGGCGATCTGGCAGAAGTGGGCTGGAATGACCAGGCGTTACCCATGCTGGCTCCCACTGCTGATGCTCAAGGCAAAGCCGTTGCCCAAAACATTCTGCGCCAAATGCAGGGACAGCCTCCGCTTCCCTATCGGCACAACGATCGCGGCACAATGGCAATTTTGAGCCGATTTCGGGCAGTGGTGCAGCGCGGCAAGTTCACCATGACCGGATTTCCCGCCTGGCTGCTGTGGCTTGGCTTTCACTGGTTTATTCTTCCCGGCATGCGCCAGCGCATTCTTGTTTTAATTCACTGGATGTCCAATCATTTGCGGCATGATCGCATTCCGGCTGCTGTTCTTCGCTCTTCGCTTCAGGATTCCTCAACGCAAAACAAAACTTATTCCGCTCGTTCTCGATAACGTTCTTTGTAATGTTCACGCTTTGTAATGTTCACGGTTCTGCCCTTCATCCGAGTTTGGTACAGGATTTTGATATGAGCTTCCCCAGCGTTTTCGTTTCCCACGGTTCGCCCGATTTGGTGTTGCATTCTGGTCGATCGCTTGACTTTTATCGGCAGCTTGGAACCCAGATCGGCAAACCTAGCGCAATTCTCGTCGTTTCAGCTCACTGGCTTTCGACAGAACCGATCGTCAGCACCGCAGCGCAGCCCCCGACAATTCATGATTTTGGCGGCTTTCCAGCAGAGCTGTATCAAATGCAGTATCCCGCTCCCGGTGCGCCTGCCCTGGCGGAAGCAGTGAAATCGCTGCTGATTCAGGCCGGATTTGCAGCCCAAACCCACCCCGATCGCGGGCTCGACCACGGAGCCTGGATACCCCTGATACTGATGTATCCCGATGCGGAGATTCCGGTAACGCAGTTATCGATCCAGCCCCGCCGCGATCCTGCCTATCATTTCCAGCTCGGACAGGCACTCGCCCCCCTGCGTGACCAGAATGTGCTGATTCTCGCAAGCGGCTCGCTGACTCATAATTTAGGAGCTTTGACCCGCAACAACTTTGAAGCAGAACCTACGGATTGGGCAGTTGCATTCGACGAGTGGATCAGCAAGACGATCGCCCAACGCAAAATAGAAGACCTGCTGAACTATCGCCAGTTGGCTCCCTTTGCGATCGAAAACCACCCGACCGACGAACATTTGCTACCGCTTTTTGTGGCTGCCGGAGCAGGCGGGAATCAGCCCGTTCAGCTTCACTCGAATTTCACCTACGGTTCCCTCAGTATGGCAAGCTATGCCTTCGCCTGACCTGCGCCCAACAGGCGGCTAAATAGCTCCTGCACCTGATTCCAGGCATCTGCCGCCGCTTCTGGCTGATAGCTCGATCGTCGATCGCAAAAGAACCCATGCGCCGCATTCTCATAGCGAAAAATCCGGTGCGGAATCTGGGACTGCTGCAAAGCCGCCTTGATCTGATCCACATGAGCCGGCGGAATACTGGCATCCGCTATGCCAAAAAATCCATAGAGTGTGCCTTTAATTTCTGGCGTATAGGCGATTGTTGGCTTACCGTTCTCTGAACTCATACCCGGACTCCAGACCGGAATTCCAGCGCCGTAAAAAGAAGCGGTTGCCTTGATTTCTGGCAGAGTTGCCGCCAGGTATGCTACTAGCCCCCCAAAACAGAAACCAATACAGCCAATCGCCGCCGAACTGACGTTAGGCTTTGCGCTCAGATAAGCGATCGTGCTGCTCAAATCGCTCAGCAGCTCATCTACCTGCGTTTGCTCTTTGTATTTGCGCCCAAGCTGAACGTCTTCTGCGGTATAGCCTGCCTCAAACCCCGGAGCCAATCGCTGATAAATGGCAGGCGCGATCGCCACATATCCCAGCCGTGCAAAGCGATCGGTGACATCACGGATATGACTGTTCACCCCAAAAATTTCCTGAATCACAATCACCGCCGGACGCTGACTTTCTGAACCTGACTCCGATACGGGTTCTGCCAGATAAGCTGCAATCTGCAAATCACCGTTCTTAATCTGAACTTGGTTTGTCTGAATCTCCATCTCACTCTTTACTGCTTGCGTGACTGCTTGCGAATATTTGAAAAGTAACAAAAGGCTTGTCCTGTGTCCCCCCGATTTCCCTTGCTGTCCCGCAATTCTGGAGAACTTTCAAACCTACAGCTTCTTTACCTCATCTCTCTATCTCTCTATCTCCCTATCTCCCTATCTCCTCCCCTTCCCATCTATCCATCTACCCGCACGATCGCTGCCACAGGTCCACCTCCCGGCAATCCCTGATGCTCACTGCCCCCTGATACATACACCATCGGGTCTTGCACCACAGAAGCCACAACGGCTCCCACGACTGCACGCGCCATCCGGGTATGGTTAATATCGGAGTCATCGAGCATCGTGTGTCTGCGTCCCAAAATTGCGCCAGCGGGATCGGCTTCAGCTTTCGCAAAGATATTCACAATTCGATCGATCGGCTGTCCAGTTTGCTCGATCGCCCGCCGTACCGCATCCTGATCGAGCGCGTGAGCCATGACGCTGTGCCCAATTACAAACTCGCTGGCAGAATGGCTGGCATTGCCCATCACAATAATCTCGCAGTTTTGCAGCTCCACCCCCGCAGAAGTCGAAGCGATCGAGGAGTAAAGGCTGTAATTTGAACAAATGTCTGCATCGCTTAACTGAGCCAGATCGACTTCTCCCAGAGCAACCGCCACGCCCAGCGCAGAAGCTCCCCGCGAATATGCCATCGACTGATAGCTGCTGCCCGCCTGCCCGGACTGTTCTCGCTGAGCGGCAGTGACCAAGGGACATTTGATCTGAACAAAATGCACGTCGGCTTTGTTTAATCCTGCGGAATCGATCGCTTGCTGCACCGCATCGGCAACTTCCTTCACCATTGCCACGGTTCCCACTTCCTGCGGCAAAAAGTCTCGCGTTCGGCTCACCCCCAGCACTAGACCCCAGCGGTGCGGCATATCTGGCTCAACCTGCTCCTGAGTAAAAATTGTCAGATGTGGACTCAGCACGCCTTCTGTGCCGCCCGACATCACATAAATAATTTCCTCGGCTGTCTTCTCAGCCATTTTCCCTTCGCCATCGCCAATCTGCTGGCTCAAAAATGTCTTCAGCGTTTGAACCGCGAAACCCCGTGTAAAATCATTAACACAGCCGTTGCCTTCGGTTTTTCCCATAATGGCAACGATCGTCGCCGGATTAACCTCGTCTTCAATTAACTTTTGTAACCCGGCCAAATCATCAGGGCTACTTTGCGGAATTTTGTAAACTCCTACTTTCATGGGTATTTTCATGGGGGTTCGCCTCACACTGATCGCCTTATATCTCACCCTCAACATCATCTCAGCAATTCCGCCGATTTTCGCCTCTGCGCTCTCCTGCCCGAAATGCCGTCTATCCTTTCTGTAGCTACCTTTCAGTGTTCTTCCTTCGTTAAACGCTTTACCCTCTTTGGAGACTGCTATGGTTCAGTTCCGGATTCAACCCGATAGCGAAATCCCGGCATCGACCCAGCTCTATAACCAAATCCGCTTTGCGATCGCCTCACGGCAGTTTCCGCCCGGTCATCGGCTGCCCAGTACCCGCCAGCTTGCCATGCAAACTGGACTGCACCGAAACACGATCAGCAAAGTCTATCGCCAACTTGAGGATGACGGCATTGTTGATGCGCGAGCCGGAGCCGGAATCTATGTACGGGCGCAGGGTGACGAAGGCGGCAACATGGCAAAAGGACGATCGCCCCTGGTCGAGCAATACCCGCAGGCATATAAGCTAGTGCAGCGCAGCCTCGACGATTTGCTGAATCACGGCTGCTCCCTGACTCAGGCAAGAGAACTCTTCCTTGCTGAAATTGACTGGCGACTCCGATGCAGTGCGCGAGTCCTGGTCACGGCTCCCCAGCAGGATATCGGCGCAGGCGAACTGATGGCACACGAACTAGAGCACGCTCTCCAGATTCCGGTGCAGCTTGTCCCCCTAGAAGAACTGGCTCAAGTGCTGGATCAGACCCGATCGGGCACGGTTGTTACCAGCCGCTATTTCATTGGAGCCGCTGAGTCGATCGCCTCACCCAAAGCAGTGCGCGTCATTCCCGTAGACATCTACGACTATGGGCACGAAATTCAAAAACTGCTGAAGCTGCCCCAAGATAGCTGCCTGGGCTTGGTCAGTCTCAGTGGCGGCATTCTGCGCGCTGCCGAAGTGATTGTAAACAGCCTGCGAGGGGACGATTTGCTGATTATGACCACCCAGCCCAACGATACCTATAAGCTGAATGCGATCGTCCACAGTGCCCAAACGATTTTTAGCTTTGATCAGGCAAGCGGGGTCGCAGTCAAAGCAGCTGTCGCAACCGCCAGAGAAGATTTAATTCGCGCTCCGGTCATTATCTGCTGCGAGAACTATATCGGCGAAAAGTCCATTCATCTCTTGAAGCGCGAACTTGGCTTGGATTAAGCCACGACTTCCGGCTGTAAAAAGGCTTCAACTTCTTTGAGATAAGTTGCTTCGTCTTCTAGCATCGGGAAGTGACCCGTCTCGCGCATCACAATCTGTTTTACGTAAGTTGGGTTGAGGCTGGCAGCAGTCTGCCCCAGTGCGGCGGGAATAATCTGATCATATTCGCCAGAGACCAGCAGCGTCGGAATGTGCAGCTTGCGATACTCCTCTGGCATTTCGATCGAAGCCCGCTCGCTTACAGCCGTATAAATCGTGCCCAACGCTGCTTCCTGCTCTGCCATCAAATAATCTTCCAGAAAGGCGCGGCTTGCCTCACGCGGAATCGATCGCCGCAAAAACCGCTGCATAAATAATCGATCGGCTCCCGGAATCTTGCTCATCCAGGTCGGGCGAAACTTGACCACATAGCCGCCAAACTGGTGAAACGCCTTAAACGATCGCTCATCATACTCAAACACGCCATGACAGGTGAGAATCGTGCGCTCCACCCGCTCTGGATGGCGGTTCATAAACAGCACGGCAACCGATGAGCCAGTCGAGTGAGCATTAAGAAACACTTTGTTCAACTGAAGCCGATCGAGCAATACTGCCAGGTCGTCTGCATAGGTCTCTAGCTCATAGCCGAGCGCCACCACTGCTTCTGCCACCGGACGAGTAAAGCGCGATCGACCAAATCCCCGCAGGTCATAAAGCAGGCAGTCAAAACGGTCAGACATTGACTGCGCCGTCGTTTCCCAGTAGCGTGCCGAGCCACCCCAGCCATGAATAAACACCATCGTCGGTTTATCAGGATTCGGCTTTTGCTCAGAATTTGCGGTGGTGGGGCTGCTAATCCACTCGTAGTAGTGATTGACTCCCCGGATTTCAAGATAGGGCATGGTCAGCAATATCAACGAACGTTTGATTTGTACTTTTTGTATTTAATATCCTAGAGGATGAGCGAACGGCTCCCTCCGAACGATGGAATTTCTTTAGCGATCGATTCCACTCACATTTGAATTGAAATCGAAAAAGGCTGAGTCCAACCAGACCCAACCTTTCTTTGCAGCACAAACCTCAGAGAGAAATCAAAAACGCAATCTCCTTAAGCAGATTCCGGTTTCGGCAGCGACGACGGGTGCACCAGCAGTTCCGCAGTCGATCGCTTCTCAACCATTTCGCGGGTAATAGCGCAGCGCGTCACATCCTTACGGGAAGGTAGCTCGTACATGACGTCAAGCATCAGTTCTTCCACAATGCTTCGCAGTGCCCTTGCTCCGGTCTTACGACGGTAGGCTTCTTTGGCGATCGCACGAACCGCATCCGGCTTGAACTCAAGCTGCACGTTGTCCATCCGCATCAGCTTCTGGTATTGCTTCACCAAAGCATTGCGCGGCTCGGTCAAAATTGCAGTTAGAGCATCTTCGTCCAGCGGCTCGACCACGGCCATGACAGGAACCCGTCCAATAAATTCAGGAATCATTCCAAACTTGACGATATCATCCGGCTCCAGGTGCTTCAGCACATCCGAGGCACGCTTTTCCTTAGATTGACCTTCGCCTGGCTGGATAAAGCCCATCGTTTTCTTACCAATCCGCTGCTCGACTGCCTTATCCAGACCAACAAACGCACCACCGCAGATAAACAGGATATTGCTGGTGTCGATCTGAATGCAGTCCTGATAAGGGTGCTTGCGTCCGCCCTGAGGGGGTACGTTAGCGATCGTTCCTTCCAGCATCTTAAGGAGTGCCTGCTGTACACCTTCGCCGGATACATCGCGGGTAATCGAGGGGTTTTCGCTCTTACGGGCGATTTTGTCAATTTCGTCGATATAGATAATGCCGCGCTGGGCTGCTTCTACGTCCAGATCGGCCACTTGCAGAAGCCGCAGCAGAATGTTCTCAACGTCTTCGCCCACATAGCCTGCCTCGGTCAGCGTCGTGGCGTCGGCGACCGCAAAGGGTACATCCAGCATTTCTGCCAGAGTTTGCGCTAGCAGGGTTTTACCGCAGCCCGTCGGACCAATTAGCAGAATGTTGGATTTTTGGATTTCGATCGCATCATCACCCTTGCTGCCCTTCGACTGAGCATAGGTCAAACGCTTATAGTGGTTATAAACCGCGACCGAGAGAATTTTCTTTGCCTCGTCTTGACCAATTACATGATCGTCCAGGTGATTTCTGATTTCCCTGGGTTTCGGAATCTGGCTCAAGTTAAGGCTAGACGCACGCACCTGTCGCTTTTCGGGCGGACTCTCGCGACGGGCAGAAGGCTGAGGAACTGTCGCACTGGAGTCAAACAACTCCTCATCCAAGATCTCATTGCAGAGGTCTACACATTCGTCACAGATATATACTCCAGGTCCAGCAATCAGCTTACGGACTTGTTCCTGCGACTTACCGCAGAATGAACACTTGAGATGGGAGTCGTACTTTGACATATTTTCCCCTTACTGCACAGCGGCAATCGATTCACCGGGCATCGGCAGATTTTGACGCGCAATCACCTGATCGATCAGACCATAGTTCTTGGCTTCTTCGGCAGACATAAAGAAATCGCGCTCCGTGTCCGCTTCAATTCGTTCGAGCGGCTGTCCAGTATGATAAGCCAACAGCTCGTTGAGCGTACGTTTGTGGTAAAGAATTTCCTTCGCCTGAATCTCGATATCCACCGCCTGACCCTGTGCCCCACCGAGCGGCTGGTGAATCATGATGCGGGAATTGGGCAGTGAAAGCCGTTTCCCGGCTGCGCCCCCGCAAAGCAGAAACGCCCCCATACTGGCAGCTAGACCGTAACAGATAGTCACGACATCAGGACGAACCTGCTGCATTGTGTCATAGATAGCCATCCCCGCCGTTACAGAGCCACCCGGCGAGTTGATATAAAGCTGAATATCGCGCTCCGGGTCTTCCGCATCGAGGAACAGGAGTTGAGCTACGATCGCATCGGCAATCGTATCGTCTACCTGAGTGCCCAGGAAGATAATCCGCTCCCGCAGCAACCGTGAGTAGATGTCAAAGGCTCGCTCACCGCGCCCAGACTGCTCAACCACCATCGGCACAACGCCGCCAGAGATGGATGCGCTCGTTACAGGATGGCTGCCAAGCGATGTAATTTGAGGAGTCCGAATGCTGAGCAGATCGGAGTGAGGAAGTTGAGGTTTAGCCATAGCAGGAATGAAGTGTCGTGAGTTCATTCTGACAAATTCAAGCACAATTGGCACGTGACAGGCTCAACAACTCTTATCAACGGTAGACCAAGACGCTCTCGAAGCAAACCCTGTGAATCTCCCGACAGTTGACTTTTGAGCACTCATCTCACCAATAAATATGGGCAATCCGGCTCCAAGGAAATCGAACTTTGAGCGATGCGAAGCAATTTCCCCTATCAATTTCCCCTAGAAGCAATTTCCTCTATAAGGTAATCGATCGTGATGCTACTGCCATCCTACATTCAATCTAAAGCGATGTTACAAAACAGCCTCAGCGACTGCTTTAACGCAATGCTCTGCTGACGCAATGGATAGCAGGGGTTAGGATTCTCTCAGCTCGGTTCCTCCAGTGGAACGGTAGAAGATTTGCCAACAACGCTGACTCCCCTTCACCCGTTCCGAGAAAACATAGAGGAAAATGAGGACTACCGTTTCAGGGCTTATCGTTTCGCAGGATTACGCTTAAGCATAAGGTAAAACGATCGAGCGCCCATTGCTCCTCAACTATTTCTTTGACTTTCCTGACTGAGATTTTTTAGGCTCTGCGTCAGGAGCAGCGGCGGCTGCACTTTCCGCCGTGGCTTCTGGTGTAGCTTCAACTTCCGGTTCGGCTTCCGGTTCGACGGTTGATGCTTCGACCTCGATCGTTTCTTCTGCTGCCGAGGTTTCCTCAGTAGGGTCTTCCTCGGAAAGCTCAAGATCTTCGTCGTCTTCGTCCTTCTTCAGGGTTCCTTCTGGCACAAGCTCAACTGTATTGTTTTGCTCCAGCCAGTCGATAATCTTGTCCTTCAGCAGGTCTTCTTCCACGACTTCGCGCAGTTTTTGCATATCGACGCCTTCCGTAGATTGACCCTCGATCAACTCAGCGACTTTTGCATCGACTTCTGCTGCCTCGACCTTAATCGAGTGTGCTTTCGCGACTTCTCCCAGCGTCAGGGTTCGCATCAGCCGCTTGATTGCCTCTGGACGCGCCTGCTGCCGCAGCATATCAACGATTTCAGGGGTGAACATTTTTTTCACGTCCATTCCCTGCTGGCTCATTTGCATTGCCGTCTGGGTAATCGAGTGGTCAACTTCCCGCTTGACCAGGGTTTCAGGCAGCTCTACTTCGATATGGTTCACCAGCTCGTTCAGCAGTGCTTCCTGTTTGTTGTCCTTAGTTTTGCGATCGGCTTCTTCCTGAAAACGCTTTTCGAGCGATTGGCGCAGCTCTTCTAGCGTTTCAAACTCGCTCACTTCCTGGGCAAAGTCATCGTCCAGTTCCGGCAGTTCCCGCCCCTTCAGCTCTTTCATCGTCACGGTAAAGACGGCTGGCTTGCCTGCCAGATCTGCCTGCGGGTAGCCTTCGGGGAACTGTGCCTGGACTTCCTTAGTTTCACCAGGCTTCATGCCGATCATGCCGTCGATAAAGCCTTCGATAAATCTGCCTTCTAATAGCTCGATCTCAAAGTCTTCTGCGCTGCCGCCGGGAATTTCGGGCGGTTCTTCGCCTTCGGGCGCGTCTGCAGCGGTGAGGCGTCCTTTGAAGTCAACGGTAGCAAGGTCGCCTTCTTCTGCCGGACGGTCTTCGACGGGAACCAGGGTCGCCGACCGCTTGCGGTAGTCCTCTAGCGTGCTTTCGATTCGCGTTGGGTCATACTTCACTTCTTCTGCCTGCACCGTCAGCCCGGTGTATTCCTTCAGCGCCACCGTGGGCGGCACATCTACCGCAGCGGAGAAACTAAGGGCAGCCCCGGGCTGATACTGAGCCACCAAATCCTCAAACGACGATTTCAGCTCAAAATTACCGAGCGCGTCAATCTTCTCCTGCTCTAGAGCCTGCTTCAGGCTGTTTTGCACCAGATCCTCAACAACGGCGGCTTTAATGCGCTCCGAGCCAAATCGCTGAATTAAAACCTGGCGCGGCACTTTGCCCTTGCGGAACCCAGGAATATTGACAGAGCGGGTGAACTCCTGCAATGTTTTGTCATATGCCTGTTGTGACATCTCAGGGGTCACTTCGATCTGCAAACCTATCTGACTCGCGGGCAGTTTTTCCTGGGTTACTTTCATCGTTTTCTCGTCACATCGTCACTTCTAGACGGCTGAGCTTTGATTTTGCGCTGCCGCAATTAGCTATGGTAACTGATTCTGGCCTATCCTGATGCTGAATCACGAGCGAGGTTGTGAGAATCTGCCCATATGCCGATTTATTGAGCAGATGAGAATTTAGCAAGGAATTATTAGGTATCAGAGCGAAGCTGTGCAGCAAAAGTCAGCTATTATCGGTGTTAAAGATTAAAAAGTTTAAGATGAGCTAAGACGGGCAAGTTAAACTTATTATTAATTTAAACTTCTCTTTATCTCACTTCACCGATCGTCTCTTTAACTTCTAAAAGCAGCCCTAATTCTTTAGTCTACTAAGATTGAAAATCAGCTTAAAAAACAAAATTTGATTCTTTATACGGAGGAGATTAATTTGCTCAAGACATATCGCGTTGCTATTTTGGGCGCAACCGGAGCCGTTGGAGTCGAACTACTAGAGTTGTTAGAGCAGCGGCACTTTCCGATCGCAGACCTCAAGCTGCTTGCTTCTCCGCGATCGGCAGGGCAGCAGGTAAAGTTCAACGGCGAGACTTTAACTGTGCAGCCCGTAGATGATCGATCGTTTGACGGGGTTGATTTGGTGCTGGCATCGGCGGGTGGCTCTGTCTCGAAAGCCTTTGCGTCTAAAGCCGTTGCCGCTGGCGCAGTAATGATCGACAATTCCAGCGCGTTTCGCATGAATCCCGACGTGCCGTTGGTCGTCCCCGAAGTTAACCCGGAGGCAGCCGCCCAGCATCAAGGCATTATTGCTAACCCAAACTGCACGACAATTCTAATGTCCGTTGCCGTGTATCCACTGCATCAGGTGCAGCCCATTCAGCGCATTGTTGCTGCCACTTATCAGTCTGCCAGTGGAGCCGGAGCGAGAGCAATGGAAGAAGTCAAGGTGCAGTCCCGCGCCATTCTTGCCGGAGAAACACCCCAGGCTGAGATTTTTCCCTACCCGCTTGCCTTTAATCTTTTTCCGCATAACTCTCCGCTAAGCGAATCGGGCTACTGCGAGGAAGAGCTCAAGATGGTGAACGAGACGCGCAAAATTTTTGGTGCGCCCGATCTGCGGATCACAGCGACCTGTGTACGGGTTCCCGTACTCCGCGCCCACTCGGAAGCGATTAACCTGGAGTTTGCTTCGCCGTTTAGCGTAGTTCAGGCACGCGAAATCTTAGCTCAGGCTCTGGGAGTCCAGCTCGTTGAAAACTGGCAAACCAACTACTTCCCGATGCCGATCGAAGCCAGCGGCAAAGACAATGTTTTAGTTGGGCGCATCCGCCAAGATCTCTCAAACCCGAATGGTCTAGAGCTGTGGCTCAGCGGTGATCAAATTCGCAAGGGAGCCGCCCTGAATGCGGTTCAAATTGCCGAGTTGCTGGCAGCACAAAACTTAATTCGTCCTGCTGAGCCAGTGGCGACAGTGCGCTAGACGGTGCGCTAGGTAGATTGACTGCCGCTTGTGTAGGATGTGTTAGCACAGGGTGAGGTATTGCCCCCAGAAATTAAATTGAGGGGTTACGGCGATCATTCTGTAGCGAGACTTGCAAAGCAACCGCCCAAACCATTCTGCCTAACCCATTACAAAGCAGAGCATGGCACTTTAGGAACAGGATTGCAGTCTTTTGAGCATTGAGCGCGATCGAGGGTCGATCGAATTCCTGCCCAATGACCCGAAGGGGAAACTGCTTCGCCAGGTCTAGCCAATCGCTCAACCCATGCCGATTAACTTGCTGAATTGTTTATCGCTTAATATTTATCGCTCAATGAGGAGTGCGTCGCGTGTGACCGAGTTTGGACGAGTTTTAACCGCAATGATTACGCCATTTCAGGAAGATGGCAGTGTCAACTACGCGGTCGCTGAAGAGCTGGCTGCTTACCTGGTTGCTCATGGAACAGATACACTGGTAGTCTGCGGTACAACGGGCGAATCTCCGACGCTGACCTGGAGCGAAGAACACGATTTATTTCAGGCAGTGCAGAATGCAACATCAGGCAAAGCCAAAATTATTGCAGGCACAGGGTCAAATTCCACCCATGAAGCTGTTACAGCCACCCAAAAAGCTTCTAAAATAGGAATAGACGGGACGCTTCAGGTCGTTCCCTACTACAACAAACCTCCGCAGGCAGGGCTGTATCAGCATTTCAAATCGATCGCTGAAGCAAGTCCCGAACTGCCTATGATCCTTTACAACATTCCTGGACGGACTGGTCAGAACCTCTTGCCTGAAACGGTTGCCCGTCTGGCTGAGATTCCAAACATTGTCGCCATTAAAGAGGCAAGCGGGAATCTCGACCAGGTTAGTCAGGTTCGCCGTCTTACGTCCCCTGATTTCTTGATTTACTCTGGAGATGATTCGCTGACGATGCCGATTCTTGCTGTAGGCGGCTATGGTGTTGTCAGTGTTGCAAGCCATTTAGTCGGTTCGCAGATTCAGCAGATGATTCAAGCGTTTGAGCAGGGAAAGGTTCAAGTGGCAGCTCAGATGCACCTCCAGCTATTTCCCCTGTTTAAGGCACTCTTCACGGTGACAAATCCCATTCCTGTGAAGGCGGCACTTCGACTTCAGGGATGGCAGGTTGGCTCAACACGCCTGCCTCTCGCTGAAGACTCTACCAACTTTGAGATGCTGCTTAAGACCGCAATGACCGATCTGGGCTTACTGGAGGCAGCATAACTGGAAACCTTTGCAGGTCGGCTGCCTATAAAGTTTCAGACAATTAAATACCAATGAATTCCGATAAAGCGAACCCTAATCAAGACTGACGCGAAGCAAGTTGATGCAACATCACTCAAGCCTTTTCTGTACGTTTTGGGGCTGATTGCTTTATTTCCTGCCTTTGGCGATCGTCCTTGTCCGCAATACCTGGCTCCTGTTGACGTTATTGCTCAGGCTTTCCTTCTTTCCATTTCCAGTCGTTTACCAACACCTAGTAAAGTTAGTTACAACCACACATGAGTCAAAACGGTTCTGCAAGTGCGCTTAAAGTCATTCCGCTCGGAGGACTGCACGAAATTGGTAAGAATACCTGCGTCTTTGAATACAACGATGAGATTGTGCTGCTGGATGCAGGCTTGGCGTTCCCCACTGATGGAATGCATGGCGTTAACGTGGTGCTGCCTGACACGAGGTATTTACGCGAAAATCGCCACAAAATTAAGGGCATGATTGTCACCCATGGTCACGAAGACCATATTGGCGGTATCCCCTTTCACCTAAAACAGTTCGACGTACCTGTGATTTATGGTCCTCGTCTCGCAATGTCACTGCTGCAAGACAAGCTGGAAGAGGCAGGCGTTGCAGAGCGAACCGAGCTGCGAACGGTGCAACCGCGGGAAATCGTGCGAATTGGCACTTACTTCCTGGTGGAATACATCCGCAACACTCACTCGATCGCCGACAGCTTTAGCGTGGCAATCCACACGCCTGTTGGAGTTGTGATCCATACTGGCGACTTTAAGTTTGACCATACACCTGTAGACGGCGAGAAGTTTGACCTTCAGCGATTGGCAGAACACGGTGAAAAGGGCGTTCTCTGTTTGATCAGTGATTCCACGAACTCAGAAGTTCCGGGCTTCACGCCGTCAGAGCGTTCCGTGTTTCCCAACCTCGATCGCACGTTCAGTCAGGCTCAGGGACGCTTGATTGTCACCACTTTTGCTTCATCGGTGCACCGGGTCAACATGATTCTGGAATTGGCGAAGAAGCACAAGCGAGCCGTGGCAGTGATCGGGCGATCGATGCTGAATGTGATCGCTCACGCCCGCAACCTGGGCTACATCAAGTGCGAAGACGATTTATTTGTGCCGCTCAATATGGTCAACAAGATGCCAGATGAGAAGGTGCTGATTCTCACGACCGGGTCGCAGGGTGAGCCGATGGCTGCTTTAACCCGCATTGCCAATCAATCGCACCGTCAGGTGAAGATTCGCGAGGGCGATACCGTTATCTTTTCAGCAAACCCGATTCCGGGGAATACGATCGCTGTGGTTGGCACGATCGACAAACTGATGATGCAGGGCGCGAAGGTCGTTTATGGACGCGATAAAGGGATCCACGTTTCCGGTCACGGTGCCCAGGAAGACCAGAAGCTGATGCTAGCTCTTACCCGTCCTAAGTTTTTCCTGCCCGTTCACGGCGAACACCGAATGCTGGTCAAACACTCCGAAACGGCTCAGAGCATGGGCGTTCCGGCTGAGAATATGGTGATTATTGATAACGGTGATGTGGTCGAACTAACCCAGGACAGCATCTGCATCAGCGACAAAGTTCCTTCAGGAATTGAACTGGTGGATTCTGCCCATGCGGGTGTGGTGCATCAGCAGGTGCTGAAAGAACGGCAGCAGCTTGCCGAAGAAGGCATTGTCACGATCGCCGCTGCTTTGGGCTGGAAAGGTGAACTGATCGCGAAGCCCGAAATTCACCTGCGCGGTGTGGCAACGGCGATCGAAGCCGCTAAGCTAGAGCAGTCGATCATGCAAACGATCGAAACTGTGGTGGATAGCCGCTGGTCAGACTATAGCCGCACGATCGGCAGCCTGATCGAAGTGGACTGGGATCGGGTGCGAGTTGATCTCGAAACGGAACTCCGGCGAATGCTGCGACGTGAGCTTCAGAATAATCCAACGCTGCTGTTCCTGCTGCAAAAGCCAACCGAGCAGCCTGTCAGTACCGCCCGTAGACAGCGATCGACTGCAAAAGTTGCGTCTTAATGTCCGTCGTTTGCTGCATCTGGCGACTGAATCTTGAATTGAATCGGAGCAATTGAACTAAAGCGATCGTCCTTTTTCTGGGGCGATCGTTTTTTTTGATTCTTTTATAGAACTGCTTTAATCCCCGCTAATCCCTGCTGATCTCCGCTAATCCCCGAGTGCTTCATGCTTTGCATTCAATCCAGCCGGCAGCATAGACCGTAAATCTACGCATACTATCCACCCCTACCCTAAAAGTTAAGTGGTATTACGGCGATCGATTAAAGGGAGTTTTGGCAAAATTGCCCTAGATTCAATTAAGTTCCTTTGCAGATGAGTTGCTTGCAAATTTTGCGATCGTTTCCGATTTGAGCCGGTTTGCTTTTGTAGATCCGGTCATACAGATTTAAAGACAAGGTTCAACCTCAGACAAACTGCACCTCACTTCATCGCAGCACCAATCTAGAGTTACCTTTCGCCACGCTATCCCCCAAAGCCCGCTTCTCTAAAATCACTTCACCAGAAGGAGAACATCATGAACGCATCTCATTCGACTTATCACCAACCCGTTGACCTGCTGCTGCCCCTGCGTCACTGGCTTGACAATATCGAACTGCAAAACCCGAAGCTGGCGCACCAAATCTGCCGCCTGATTCCGGCGCAGTGCCCCTTTGAGCGTGATGTTCAGTTCTGTGGACGGACGTTGTTTCACGTTCCACCCATGTGCAAGCTGAACCCTCTATACGAGCAGGTTGTGGGCTTGCGCTTCCGGGCGTTGTGCTACTTGGCAGACGTTTGCGGCGAAGATATCAGCCGCTATTGCTAGCAGCCATCATTGCTAGCAGGCATTCATTCAAAAGCGCGAATTGATTCAATTGCCCAGCGGGAAAAACTGCTTCGCATCACTCACTTTAGTTGTGCGAAACCCAGAAACAAAATTTGGTAGCCCTGTCAGATTAGTTTGAGAAGCGATCGGATCAAGAAACGCTCGAACAAGACCGAGGCACGATCGTCGAAACGCCTAAGAGAACAATAAACGGGCAAATCTTGAACAGTTTATTAGCGAATTTCTCAATATTTTCTGGCACGGTTGACGGAACGCGAAAATGAACGGCTGAATTCACAGCGCAACCTATCAGCTTACCCAAATACCAATGACAGCAGCGTTAATGCCCCTGCTAATACCATCAATCCCGCAGGCATAAACTTTCGAGTTTTAAAGAGGCGCACAGCGAACACGATCACGAGAACGATCGCCACGATCGTCGCAATAGGCAATCCCCAATTCAATCCCTGCTGCTGAGCCACTCCGCTCACAATCAGCAAAATACCGCTAATTATCCCAGAAACCAGGGAAGTAGTGCTGCCTGCTTTGGTATATCCTAAAACGCCGCCGACCAGAGCTAAAACGCCATAAACATAGGTTGCCAAAATATCTAAACTCACAGCTTCTTCCCAAAAATAAAGTTGTTAATGACTGCAAATTATGCCAGTAAACGCAAAGGTTTTTTGCAGTTTGACAGGGATTAAAATCTTTCTTTACGCAGATTGACTCGGCGTTTTTATCTCAATTCACCGCCGCGATTCCGCGCATTATCGCATTGAAGAA